>NZ_JPGM01000004.1:0-247282 GCF_000731655.1 Burkholderia sp. MSh2
GTGCCAGGTTGCCCGTCGCGCCACGTTGCTGCCGCAAATTTCAGCGTACCGCGCCCGTGCGCTGTCCCGTCATTTCGGCTTGCTAGACTCGTCTTCACCGGTCGCGGCGGCGCGCCGCGCATCCGTCGCGCCGCCCGCCGGCGACGCGTGACGCGGCGAGCCGCTGCGGCCGCCGTTCCCATTCCTTTCCGGAGAACGCTTCATGCCGAACATCGTCATCGTGTATCACAGCGGCTACGGTCACACGCAGAAACTGGCCGAGGCCGTGCACGCCGGCGCGCAGGACGCCGGCGCAACCGCGCGGCTGCTCGCCGTCGACGACCTCGACGACGCGGGCTGGGCCGCACTCGATGCGGCCGACGCGATCGTCTTCGGCGCGCCGACCTACATGGGCGGCCCGTCGGCGCAGTTCAAGCAATTCGCCGATGCAACGTCGAAAGCGTGGTTCACGCAGAAGTGGAAGGACAAGATCGCCGCGGGCTTCACGAACTCCGCGACGATGAACGGCGACAAGTTCTCGACGATTCAATATTTCGTCACGCTGTCGATGCAGCATGGGATGGTGTGGGTCGGCACGAGCCTGATGCCGGCCAACACGAAGGCGGCCACGCGCAACGACATCAACTACCTCGGCGGCTTCACCGGCCTGCTCGCGCAATCGCCGGCGGATGCGACGCCCGACGAGGCGCCGCTGCCGGGCGACCTCGCGACCGGAGCGGCATTCGGCCGGCGCATCGCCGAAGCGACGGCCCGCTGGGTCGCCGGCGACCGCTGAGCACGCCCCGACGCCAGCGCGCCCGTGGGCGTCAAAGGGACACAAGACGGCCCGCCGGCCGTCTTTTTTTCACCCCGTGCGGCACAGGCCCGGCGGATGACGTCTTAAAATGGCGGTCTCCGGGCGCGGGCCCCCGTTTCATCCAGTGAGAGCGAAATGAGCACCAAAGTTTTTGTCGACGGCCAGGAAGGCACGACCGGCCTCAAGATCTTCGAATACCTGTCGGCGCGCAACGATATCGAGATCCTGCGCATCGACGAAGCGAAGCGCAAGGACGTCGACGAGCGCCGCCGTCTGATCAACGCGTCGGACGTCACGTTCCTGTGCCTGCCGGACGTCGCCTCGCGCGAATCGGCCTCGCTCGTCGAGAACCCGAACACGACGCTGATCGACGCGAGCACCGCGTTCCGCACCAGCGCCGACTGGGCCTACGGCCTGCCCGAACTGACCCGCGCGCAGCGCGAGAAGATCCGCACGTCGAAGCGGATCGCGGTGCCGGGCTGCCATGCATCGGCCTTCGTGCTCGCGATGCGCCCGCTCGTCGATGCGGGCATCGTCGCGCCGACGTTCGCCGCGCACAGCTACTCGATCACCGGCTACAGCGGCGGCGGCAAGTCGATGATCGCCGACTACGAAAGCGCCGCGCCGGGCGGCAAGCTCGCGAGCCCGCGCCCTTATGCGCTCGGCCTCACGCACAAGCACCTGCCCGAAATGGCGGCCCACACGGGCCTCGCGAACCCGCCGATCTTCACGCCGATCGTCGGCCCGTTCCTGAAAGGCCTCGCGGTGACGACCTACTTCACGCCCGACCAGCTCGCGAAACGCGCGACGCCGCAGGACGTGCAGCGCGTGTTCGCCGAGTACTACGCGGACGAAGCGTTCGTGCGCGTCGCGCCGTTCGACGCGGACGCGAACCTCGACGGCGGCTTCTTCGACGTGCAGGCGAACAACGACACGAACCGCGTCGACCTGTTCGTGTTCGGCAACGCAGAGCGCTTCGTCACGGTCGCGCGCCTCGACAACCTCGGCAAGGGTGCGTCGGGCGCCGCGATCCAGTGCATGAACCTGAGCATCGGCGCGGCCGAGGATACGGGCCTCGCACGCTGATCATCATCGCACGCGAAACAAAGCCGGCCGCTGGCCGGCTTTTTATTTACCCGTATCAGGCAATATATAAAATTCCGTTCACGCATTTACAAATATTTACAAGCTTTCCATTTCACGATTACCAGTGAATTAATTGCCCCCTCTTTATCCAGTCAATCCCGATTAGGGATACACCGGATATCGCCCGCTTTAAACACTGCCGTTATACGCAAGAAGGCTCCCCGACAGTCTTCCCGGTGAGACATGTGCTCCCCTCCGGACACTCCCGGCAGGCTGTCGTCCGTTTTAATTCTTACCGCATGCCGCTTCCAGTAAGGATTAAAAACACCTAATCCGTTTCAATCGCCTTTTTTAGACGGGTTCATCAATTGACAGCAAAAATCAAGGCGGCGACATTAGCTCGCACAATTAAACGATTGGAGACAGCGGCATGTCGCACACCTTATCGAAGGGGGTGGCAACGGCCTTTGCCATTGCCCCTTTCCTGCTTGCATGTGGCGGCGGTGACTCCGGCGGCGCGCTCGCGCCGATCAATGCGCCCCAATGTTCCGGATCGAGCTGCGGCACGCAAGGGCCGCCGCCGTCGCAGCCCGTCAACGCCTCGCTGTGCCCGGCCGACGCCGACATCGTGAAGAGCACGTATCTCGGCGGCGCCGGCAGCGGCGAGATCGTCAGCGTCAACATCGACGCCGTGGCGATGACCTACACGCTGAAGTGGCTCGAATCGCCGATCCCGCTCGCGACCGGCACCGTGACGCCGAGCCGCGCCGGCACGACGATCACCGGCAAGGCCGTCCATCCGCCGACCGGCACGCTGCCGACCGCGGAACAGACACGTTGCGCGTTCGTCCTCACGCCCGGCACCGGCACCGCGCCCGGCGGCGCGACCTATTCGACGGCCGCCGACTTCAACCAGGCGAACCCGCCGATGCTGCTGGTCGGCATGGGCGTCGCGGGCGGCGGGATTCCGGGCGCGACGGTGCAGTACGACGGGCTGACGATCATCCCGGGCGTGCTCCAGAACGTCGGCCAGGTACCGAACCGTCACTTCGACTTTTATCCGTTCCTCGGCTTCGCGAACACGACCACGGATCTCTCGAAGCTGCCGGGCACGTACAACGCGCTGATCTACCACCTGGTGCCGTCGGGCAACTACGCGACGGCGGGCACGAACTCGAGCGAGACGTTCGATGCGAACGGCGCGTGCACGTCGACGAGCACGGGCGGCTGCCAGACGACCGGCAATCCGTGGACCGTGAACACCGCGAACGGCGGCTACTTCGACAGCACGAAAGCGCCGCAGACACTGCCGCAAACGCAGTTGCCGCTGATCGGCGCGACCGGCAAGTCGGCCACCGCGCATATGGTGATCGGCCAGCTCAACGGCGCGACGGTGCCGGTGATCGTGCGCACGGGCAACGTGAACCTCGGCACGCCGCCGCTGCACCTCGACGCGCAGGTCGACGACGAATCGGGCATCGCGGTGCTCGGCGCGGCAACCGCGATCCAGTCGGGCGCGATCGACGGCGGCTACGCGGGCGCGGACTCGAACTTCAAGTACACCGCCGCGCTGATTCGCGGCAGCAATGCGTCGTTCATCAACCCGACCACCCAGGTCGAGGAAGACGGCTTCACGCTCGACTACAGCCAGGCGACGCCCGGCCTGCTGAACGCGAAGACGACGCCGCCCAGCGGTGCGAGCTACCCGTCCGCGTCGGGCGTGGTGATCGCGACGGGCGGGCTGTACGCGGCGCTGATCCAGGGCACGGTGAACGGCGGCGTCACGTCGACGTCGGCGAACTCGACGACGACGTCGACACCGTACTTCGGCGTGGGCGCGCAGATCAGCAAGTAGCGGACGAGGACGCGACGGCGGCTCGCCCGCCGTCGCGTGACGCGCGCGCGGCACGGCGCGGGCAGGACGAGCACAAGCGACAGAAGCGGCCGACAGGGAGCTGGCCGCCACACAAGACAAATCTGGAGGAGCAACATGAAGCGCAACCTCATTCTCGCGGCGGCCCTTGCCGCCCCCCTTCTTTCCGCCTGCGGCGGTGGCGACGACAATCCGCCCCCGCTCGTCGAAGACCGGCTCTGCCCCGCCTCGCTCGACTACAGCACCGTGTTTACGGGCGGCGCGGGCAGCGGCGAACTCGCCAAGGTCCAGCTCGACACGACCAAGATGACCTGGCAGGTGACGTACGTCGAATCGCCGGTGCCGCAAACGACCGGCACCGTCGTGCCAACCCGCGCGGGCACCGTCGACAGCGGCACGCTCACGCAGGAAACGCTGCTGCCGACCACCAAGCTGAACCAGTGCGCGTACCGCCTGAACGGCGCGAGCCTCGACCCGACGCGCCCGGCGCGCATCTTCGTCGGCATGGGCGTCGCGGGCGGCACGATTCCCGGCAAGGAGATCCAGTTCAACGGCGTGCTCGGCCAGGCCGCGGTGCCCGACACGAAGTTCCCGTACTACCCGTTCATCGGCTTCTCGTCGATCGAGACCAACATCGCGAACGTCGCCGGCACCTACAGCCATGTCGGCTTCGGCGAAGTGCCGTCGCAGAACTTCGCGCCGGCGTCGATCGACGCGAAGGTCACGATCAACGCGGACGGCTCGTGGACCAAGTGCGACTCGACCGGCCAGTTCGCCGGCGGCGCGTGCACGCAGCAAGGCACGAACTTCGTGCAATCGGCGGACGGCAGCGGCGCGTTCCAGTCGAACAACTACGCGAGCCAGCTGAAACCGACGCTGTCGACGACGCCCCAGGGCAAGGGCTTCATGATCGTCGGCAAGCTGCGCAACCAGCTCGTGCCGATCCTCGTGCGCACCGGCGTCGCGAACCCGAACCCGACGCCCGACAGCAACGGCGTGCCGGGCCTCACCGCCGACGACGAATCGAGCATCTCGATCCTCGCGCCGCAGTCGATGATCGCGGTCGGCTCGCAGAACGGCGAGTACATCGGCGTCGACAGCCAGTTCGACTATCGCACCACCGCGCTGACCAACACCCAGGCAACGCTGCTCGATCCGTTCAACGCATCGCAGGCATCGCTCGCGACCGCGCTCGATCTCGACTACACGCAGAAGGTGCCGGGCACGGTGACGACGATCCACACCGGCGCCAGCAGCTCGACGCCGACCGGCAAGTTCATCTTCACGGGTGGCGTGTTCGGTTTCCTCGACAACGCCGGATCGACGCCGTATTTCACGATCGGCGCGTTCGTCCAGTAAGCGGAGGGGCAAGCCGTGATGAAGAAGACCCTTCTCTGCGCGGCGGCCGGCGCCGCCGCGCTGGCGCCGCTCGCGGCATACGCGCAGAGTGCCGGCAGCAACGTCGTCACGCTGGGGTGGTTCCACGTGATGCCGCAGCAGAGCAGCACGCCGATGACGACCAACGTCGCGCCGACGCCGATCAACACGCCGCTGCGGCTGCCGCCGTCGTTCACGTCGCCGGGCACCGGACTGCGCACGAGCGGCGCCGATACCGTCGGCCTGACGGTCAGCCACTTCCTGACCGACCATATCGCGGTGACGTCGGTGGCCGGCGTGCCGCCGGTGTTCAAGGTGTCGGGACAGGGCACGATCACGCCGCCGGGACCTGCCGGCGCGCTCGGCACGCAGAACATCGGGCTGGCGTCGGTCAACCCGATCGTGAAGAGCGTGCGACAGTGGAGCCCGGCGGTGCTGCTGCAGTACTACTTCGGGCAGGCCACCGCGAAGTTCCGGCCATTCCTCGGCCTCGGCGTGTCGTACAACTGGTTCAGCGACCTGCAGCTCAACACGAACTTCATCAAGCAGACGCAGGACAACCTCGGCGCGATTCTCGCGGCGGGCGCGGGCAAGCCGGGTACGACATCGGTGGAGGCGAAGGCGTCGTCGTCATGGCAGCCGGTGTTCAACGCAGGCGTGCAATACAACATGACCGAGCACTTCGGGCTGATCGCGTCGGTGACGTACATTCCGCTGAAGACGACGTCGACGGTGACGATCAAGGCGGCCGACGGCACGGTGCTCGCCGAGTCGAAGTCCGAACTGAAGGCCGACCCGATCATCAGCTACGTCGGGATGACGTACAAGTTCTGAGCGCGGCGACCAGGGGCGCACGGCAGTGCCGCGCGCAAAAATCGCAGGCAAAAAAAAGCCCGCCTAAGAGGCGGGCTGAATCCATATCAGAGGAGACATGGAGGAGACAGGTGCAACTATAGCGAATCGGTTTCCGCAATGCAACATTTCCGTAGAGAAAATAAGGATTTTCCCTCGAATGCTGCCTCTAGACCGTCGCCATTGCATCTGACCCCTTCCCGTTCTCGCGATCGAGCACCTCGCCCAGCGCATCGCGCAGCAGCGCGACGGGCCGCACCAGGCGGCCCGGCAGCGCGCCGTGCACGATCCACACGTTGATCCGCGTCTCCAGCCCCACCGTTTCCACCACGCGCAGCGCATCGCGGTGCGCGCTGCGCGCCAGCGCGCTTGGCGCCGCGATGCCGATGCCCGCGCCGCGCGCGACGAGCGACAACTGCAGCTCCGAGCCGAACGCCTCCACCGCGACGTCGAACGGCAGCCCGGCCGCGCCGAGCGTGCGGCTCAGCGCCGAGCGCATCCCGCAGCCGTCCTGGCTCAACACCCACGGAAATCCCGACAGCGTATCGATCGACAGCGGGCCGTCCGGCAGCGGAAAGTCGCGCGCGGCGACGAGCACCGTCGGCTGCGTGGCGAGCCAGGTCGCCGTGAGCGGGTCGGGCAAGGGCGCGCTTGCCGGCACCATCACGGCCGCGACGTCGAGCGCGCCGCGCTCGATCCCCTGGATCAGCGCCGGCGACCAGCCGGCCGTCACGCGCAGCGTGAGGCGCGGAAACGCGTCGCGCAGCCGGTCGATCGGCTGCTCGAGCGCCAGCTCGGACAGGAACGGCGGGACGCCGATGCGCAGTTCGCCGGACGGCTCGCTGTCCGGCGCGCCCGCCGCCATCAGTTCGTCGACCGCGCCCAGCACGTTGCGCGCCAGCGCGTAGACGTCGCGCCCGGCGGCAGTCGGCTTCAGCGGCTTGCTCTGCCGTTCGAGCAGCGGCATGCCGAGCAGCGTTTCGAGGTTCTGCACGCGCCGCGTCAGGCCCGGCTGCGTCAGGTGGAGTTTCGCGGCCGCCGCGACCATCGACCCGCTGTCGACCACCGCGACGAACGCCTGGAGATCACGCGTATTCAAAACAAACTCGCATAATCATGTTAGACATAATTCAATTGTCGCATAAACATCGGCCGCCTACGATGGGGATTCCTTCGACCCATCCGCCAGGCCCCCGATGAACCGCCCTGCCGCCCCTTGCCCCGCCGACGTTCGCCCGCCCGTCAGCACGCCCGCCGGTGCGCCGCCCGCGTTGAGCGCGGGCATGACGCTCTTCTTCGCCGCGACGGTCGGCGTAATCGTGATGAACCTGTTCGCCGCGCAACCGCTGACCGGCCCGATCAGCACCGACCTGCACCTGCCGCCCGGCCTGACCGGCCTCGTCGCGATGCTGCCGCAGCTCGGCTACGCGGCCGGGCTCGTGCTGCTCGTGCCGCTGGTCGACCTGCTCGAGAATCGCCGCCTGATCGTCGCGACGCTGGCCGCATGCGCGGCTGCGCTCGCGCTGCCCGCGTTCACGCGGTCGGGCGCCGTGTTCCTGCCGGCGACGCTGGTCGCCGGCGCCGCGTCGAGCGTGATCCAGATGCTCGTGCCGATGGCCGCGTCGATGGCGCCCGAAGCGCAGCGCGGCCGCGCGGTCGGCAACGTGATGAGCGGGCTGATGCTCGGCATCCTGCTGTCGCGGCCGCTCGCAAGCCTGATCGCGGGCGCCGCCGGCTGGCGTGCGTTCTACGTGCTGGCCGCGCTCGCGAACGCCGTGCTTGCCGCCGTGCTCGCGCTGCGCCTGCCGTCGCGCACGCCGTCGGTCACGGCCGGCTACCGCGCGCTGCTCGCGTCGATGGGGCGGCTGCTTGCCGACGAACCGGTCCTGCGCCGGCACGCGCTGTCGGCCGCGCTCGCGATGGCCGCGTTCAGCGCGTTCTGGACAGCCGTCGGGCTGCGGCTCGCCGGGCCGCCGTTCGGTCTGGATCTGCACGGCATCGCGCTGTTCGCGTTCGCCGGCGCGAGCGGCGCGATCGTCACGCCGCTCGCCGGCCGCGCGGGCGACCGCGGCCACGGCCCGGCCGCGCAACGGATCGCGCACGGCACGATGCTCGCGGCGCTGGCCGTGCTCGGGATCGCGGGCGCCGGCTGGTTCGGCTTCGATGCGCACGCTCACCGCGGGCTCGCGCTCGCGCTGCTGGCCGCCGGCGCAGCGCTGCTCGACGCGGGCGTCATCGTCGACCAGACGATCGGCCGCCGCGAGATCAACCTGCTGAATCCGGCCGCGCGCGGCCGCCTGAACGGGCTGTTCGTCGGGCTGTTCTTCATCGGCGGCGCACTCGGCGCGGCGCTCGCGGGCAGCGCATGGGCCTGGGGCGGGTGGAGCGCGGTGTGCGGCGTCGGGTTCGCGTTCGCCGGCACGGCCGCCGTCTTCGGGCGCTCGGCCGGGCGCGGAGCCCGCGCGGCGGCATTGCGCCGCCCGCGTGCGTGACACGCGCCCGAAAAGCCGAACGCCCCGCCCTCTTGCGAGTGGCGGGGCGTTCGGCGCGGCCGCGTCAGGCCGGAATCAGTGGCGCACCAGCGCCATCATCGCACCGAAGCCGACGAACAGGCCGCCGGTCAGCCGGTTGAAGACCTTCGCGACGCTCTGGCTCTTCAGCGTCGCGCCGATGCGCGTGCCGAACGACGCATAGACGAGATACCAGCTCACCTCGATCACCGCGAACGTGACGACGAGGACGCCGAACTGCGGCAGCGTCGGCTCGGCCGCGTTGATGAACTGCGGCAGCAGCGCGGCCGCGAACAGGATCGCCTTCGGGTTGCTGCCCGCGACCAGGAAACCGTTGCGGAACAGCGTCCCGCGCGAGGCCGGCGCAGCCTGGCGCGACACGGCTTCGACGTCGGCGGCCGGCGCGGCTTCGTCGACGCGTGCGCGCCACGCCTTCACGCCGAGGTAGACAAGGTAGGCCGCGCCCGCGAAGCGCAACGTGTTGAACATCGCCGGCCACGCTTCGAGGACCGCGCCGAGGCCCGCCGCCGACACCGACAGCATCAGCACCAGCGCGGTGAGGCAGCCGGCCATCGTCGACGCCGACCGCCGCAGCCCGTGCCGCGCGCCGTGCGTCATCACGAGCAGCATGTTCGGGCCCGGAATCGCCGACACGACGAACACCGTCGCCACGAAAAGCCACCACGTATGCAAGTTCATGACCGCCTCTGCCTGTATGTAAGGAAACGCGAAACGACGATTATGCCGGTGCGCGGGACTTCTGTCGCCGGCCGGATCAGCGCCCCGCGCGGCGCAGCGCGGCTTCGCCGAGCACCGCGAAATCCAGCTCGCCGCCGCCGTGCGCGAGCGCGTCGAGCAGGCTGTCGCGCACGACGCTCGCCACGGGCAGCGGCACCGACGCGGCGTCGCCGGCCTCCAGCGCGAGCCGGACGTCCTTCAGCCCGAGGCGCGCCTTGAAGCGCGCGGGCTCGTAGCGCCGCTCGGCGATCATGCTGCCGTAGCCCTCGTAGACGGGCCCCGGAAACACGCTGCCGGTGATCACGTCGAGGAAGTCGCGCATCGCGACGCCGTGCGCGCCGAGCAGGGCGGAGGCTTCGCCGAGCGTCTCGATCGCCGAAGCGAGCGTGAAGTTCGCGGCGATCTTCGCGACGTTCGCATGCTGCGGCAGCGAGCCGAACCGCCAGGTCTTCTGGCCGATCGCGTCGAACAGCGGCTGCACCCGGTCGATCGCCTCGGCCGGGCCGCCCGCCATGATCGTCAGGCGCGCGGCGGCCGCGACATCGGGCCGGCCCATCACCGGCGCGGCGACGTAATGGATGCCGCGCGACGCATGCGCGTGCGCGAGCGACTCGGCCAGCGCGACCGACACCGTCGCCATGTTCACGTGGATCAACCCGCGCGGCGCCTCGGCGAGCAGCGCATCGTCGAAGATCGCGCGCGCGGCCGCGTCGTCGGCCAGCATCGAGAACACCGCGTCGCCGCGAAACGCGTCGGCCGGCGTGTCGACGATCTGCGCGCCGATCGCGGCGAGCGGCTCGGCGCGCTCGCGCGAGCGGTTCCAGACCCGCACCGCGTGCCCCACCTTCAGCAGGTTCGTCGCGATTGCCTGCCCCATTTCGCCCAGCCCGATAAATCCGAGGTCCATTGCCCGCTCCTTCGCTCCGTGAAGCGGCGAGTTAAACACAGATGCGCGGCATTTGCAGGACACGCGGCCGGCCGGGCGCGGTGCGATACTGCGTGAATGGCGACCGCGACCTTCCGCTTCCACGACGAGCTGAACGCGTTCCTCGCGCACACGCTGCGCGACCGCGCGTTCGCGCGTGCGTGTGCGCGCGACGCGACCGTGAAGCACGCGATCGAGGCGCTCGGCATTCCTCATACGGAAATCGGCCGGCTGCACGTGAACGGCGCGCCGGCCACACTCGACCGGCGGCTCGACGAAGGCGACCGGGTCGACGCGTACCCCGAGCGGGCCCAGCCGGCGGCAGTCGAACGGCTCGCGCAGCCGCCCGCGGAATGGCGCTTCCTCGCCGACGCGCATCTCGGCGGACTCGCGCAACTGCTGCGCCTCGCGGGCTTCGACACTTGCTACGACAATCACTATCGCGACGACGAGATCGCGACGCTCGCCGGGCGCGAAGGCCGCGTCGTGCTCACCCGCGACCGCGAATTGCTGAAACGCCGCGCGGTCGCGCGCGGCTGCTACGTGCACGCGCAGCAGCCGGCCGCGCAGTTGCGCGAACTGTTCGAGCGGCTCGATCTGGCGCCGCACATGCGGCCGTTCCGGCTGTGCCTGCGCTGCAATGCGCCGCTGCATCCGCTCGACGCGGCCGCCGCCGCGCCGCGCGTGCCGGACGGCGTGCGGCAGCGGCACCGGCGCTTCGCCGCGTGCGACGTGTGCCGGCGCGTGTTCTGGGAAGGCTCGCACTGGCGGCGCATGCGAACGGTGGTCGATGCGATGCGCGCGCCGCCGGCGGCGGGCGTTCGCGACGCCTGAAAAAACAAAACCCCGCATGCCGAAACATGCGGGGTCCTGCGACGGGTGGCCGGCGGTACCGGCTCCGGGCGAATCGCTTAGTTCTGCGCGCCTGCGTCGTTCGTGCCGGCTGCCGATGCGGCGGCGGCCTTTGCCTTGCCCTTGGCCGAACCGTGTTGCTTCAGCTGGTGCTTCGGCTTGCTGTGATCCTTCTTGGCCGGTGCCGGAGCGGCTGCCGGCGCATCGGCTGCCGGGGCTGCCGTCTGTGCGAATGCCGAAACCGATGCGAGTGCGAATGCTGCGGTCATGATCGAAGCGAGCGTCTTCTTCATTGTTCTTCCTTTAGCGGAGAAATAGTCAAACGTACCGGTAAAAGATGCGAGGCATCCGCATCGGAACGCCAGTCGCGCCGGGATTTCCGGTTGCCGCCGGGCGGTCGGCCTGTGCCGTTTCGCCGCGACAAAAACTGACGTACTGGCTCCATAACGCGCCGCCTTCGCGGCGAGTTGACACGCGGCTTGCATGTCTCGGGTTTTCCCCGAGGATGCCGGTTTCCGGCGCCCGTGCCCGCGCAACCGTCGCCGCGCACCCGTGCGCCGGCCGGTCGCGGCGGCCCGCCAAACCGGCTCTCGCGCGCCTGCCCGCGACGCTATACTGGGCGTCCATCCGTCCCTTTCCCCGGAAACCGGATCGCGGCGGGCCCCGGCACGGGCCCGCCGCCGTCGCGAGGCGCTCAAATTGCCCGATCACAATCTGGACAGACTGAAGATCGACCGACGACCGCTCGCACCGGCGCCGCGCCGGCGGTGGCTTCGTTACGCAGCGGCCGCCGCAATCCTCGTCGTCGCGACCGCCGCCGGTCTCGCGCTCACCGGCCGGCCGACCGTCGAAACCACGTCCGTTACGTCCGCCTACCCGTACCAGAACGACACGCAGCTCAACGCGACCGGCTATGTCGTGCCGCAGCGCAAGGCCGCGGTCGCGTCGAAGGGCCAGGGGCGCGTCGAGTGGCTCGGCGTGCTCGAGGGCACGCGCGTGAAGAAGGACGAGATCATCGCGCGCCTCGAAAGCCGCGACGTCGAGGCGTCGCTGGCGCAGGCGCTCGCGCAGGTGAAGGTCGCCCGCGCGAACCTCGGCGTCGAGCAGGCCGAGCTGAAGGACGCCGAGATCGCGCTGCGCCGCACCTCGGCGCTCGCGCCGCGGGGCGCCGTGCCGGCCGCGCAGCTCGACACCGACACGGCGCGCGTGAACAAGGCGCGCGCGTCGCTCAACAGCGACCAGGCGGCGATCGCGTCCGCCGAAGCCAACGCGCAGGCCGCGCAGGTCGCGGTCGACCAGACAGTGATCCGCGCGCCGTTCGACGGCATCGTGCTCGCGAAGCACGCGAACGTCGGCGACAACATCACGCCGTTTTCGTCCGCGTCGGACAGCAAGGGCGCGGTCGTGACGATCGCCGACATGGACACGCTCGAGGTCGAGGCCGACGTGGCCGAATCGAACATCGCGACGATCCGCGCCGGGCAGCCGTGCGAGATCCAGCTCGACGCGCTGCCCGACACGCGCTTTGCGGGCCGCGTGTCGCGCATCGTGCCGACCGTCGATCGCTCGAAGGCCACCGTGCTCGTGAAGGTGCGCTTCGTCGACCGCGACGACCGCGTGCTGCCCGACATGAGCGCGAAGATCGCGTTCCTGTCGAAACCCGTGTCGGCGCAGGACCGGCAGCCCGTGACGGCCGTGCAGGCGAGCGCGGTCGCGCAGCGCGACGGCCGGCCCGTCGTGTTCGTCGTGAAGGACGACACCGTGCGCGCCGCCGCCGTGACGACGGGCATGCGGATCGGCGAACTCGTCGCCATCGGCGGCGTGAAGCCCGGCGACACGGTCGTGCTCGCGCCGGGCGCGAAGCTGAAGGACGGCGCGAAAGTGACCGTCGCGAAGAAGTAGCGCCCGCGTGAACGACGCTCCGCCGCCCCTCGTCGAGATCAGCCACGTCGCGAAATCGTACCGGCGCGGCAACCAGATCGTGCCCGTGCTGACGGACATCACGCTCGACATCCGCGAGGGCGACTTCGTCGCGCTGATGGGGCCGTCCGGCTCCGGCAAGAGCACGCTGCTGAACCTGGTGGCCGGCATCGACCGGCCCGACAGCGGCGAGCTGCGCGTGGGCGGGCTCGACATCTCGCTGCTCGCGGAAGCGCAACTGGCCGAATGGCGCGCGGCGAACGTCGGCTTCATCTTCCAGTTCTACAACCTGATGCCGGTGCTCACCGCGTTCGAGAACGTCGAGCTGCCGCTGATGCTCACGCACCTGTCGCGCCGCGAGCGGCGCGAGCGCGTCGAACTCGTGCTAGACATGGTGAGCCTGGGCGACCGGACGAGCCATTACCCGTCCGAGCTGTCGGGCGGCCAGCAGCAGCGCGTCGCGATCGCTCGCGCGCTGATCACCGATCCGGTGCTGATCGTCGCCGACGAGCCGACCGGCGACCTCGACCGCGCGTCGGCCGCCGACGTGCTGGCGATGCTGCAGCGGATGAACGCCGAGCTCGGCAAGACGATCATCATGGTGACCCACGACGCGCACGCGGCCGGCGCCGCGCGCTCGCTCGTGCATCTGGAAAAAGGGGAGCTGATCGATGGGCACGCCGGCTGACCGGCCGCGGGAGCGCGCCGGATGATGGTGCCGAAGCTGATCGTTCGCAACGCGCTGCGGCACCGGCTGCGCACGCTGCTGACCGTGCTCGGGCTGACCGTGGCGGTTCTGGCGTTCGGGCTGCTGCACACCGTCGTCGACGCGTGGTACGCGGGCGCGGCCGCCGCGTCCAGCGGGCGGCTCGTCACGCGCAACGCGATCTCGCTCGTGTTCCCGCTGCCGGTGAGCGACGAGAACCGGATTCGCGGCGTCGACGGCGTGACGGCCGTGGTGCGCTCGAACTGGTTCGGCGGCATCTACCGCGACCCGAAGAACTTTTTCGCGAGCTTCGCGGTGTCGGACAACTATCTCGACCTGTACCCGGAATTCATCATCCCGGCGCAGCAGCGCGCCGACTACAACCGCGACCGCCGCGGCTGCCTTGTCGGCCGCCAGCTCGCGACGCAGTTCGGCTTCAGGATCGGCGACGTGATCCCGCTCAAGGGCACGATCTATCCCGGCACCTGGGATTTCGTCGTGCGCGGGATCCTCGACGGCCGCGACGACTCGACGATCACGCGCCAGCTGGTGTTCCACTGGGACTACCTGAACGAGACGGTGCGCCAGCGCACGCCGAAGCAGGCCGATCAGGTCGGCGTATTCGTGCTCGGCGTCGCGAACCCCGACGACGGCGCGGCGATCGCGCGCAACGTCGACGCCGTGTTCAGGAACTCGCTCGCCGAAACGCTGACCGAGACCGAACAGGCGTTCCAGCTCGGCTTCGTCGCGATGTCGAACCAGATCATCGCGGCAATCCGCGTCGTGTCGTACGTGGTGATCCTGATCATCATGGCCGTGATGGCCAACGCGATGGCGATGAGCGCGCGCGAACGCACGGCCGAATACGCGACGCTGAAGGCGCTCGGCTTCGGTCCCGGCTTTCTCGCGCTGATCGTGTTCGGCGAATCGGTCACGATCGCGGTGGCCGGCGGCGGGCTCGGAATCCTCGCGACGCCGCCCGCCGCGAGCCTGTTCAGGCATGCGGCAAGCGGCATCTTCCCCGTGTTCAGGGTGTCGGCCGAGACCGTCGTGCTGCAGGGCGCATGCTCGGTCGCGGTCGGCATCGCGGCCGCGATCGTGCCGGCGTGGCAGGCCGCACGCGTGCGCGTCGTCGAAGGCCTGCGGGCCATCGGCTAGGCCGCCGCAGCCATGGCGATCCCGCTCTCCTACGTCGCGCGCAACCTGTGGGCCAGGCGGCTCACCACCGTGCTCACCGCGGGCGGGATGGCGCTCGTGATCTTCGTGTTCGCGACGGTGCAGATGCTCGATGCGGGGCTCACGCAGACGCTCGTGTCGACCGGCGAACCCGACAACGTCGTCGTGATCCGCAAGGGCGCCGAAACCGAGATCCAGAGTGCGATCGACCACCAGCAGGCCAATGCGCTCGAGATGCACCCGGCCGTCGCGCTCGGCCCCGACGGCCGGCCGCTCGTATCGAAAGAGGCCGTCGTGCTGATCTCGCTGGTAAAGACGTCGACCGGCAAGCCGTCGAACGTGGTGATCCGCGGCGTGTCGCCGGCGGGCCTCGCGCTGCGCCCGCACGTGACGCTCGCGGCCGGCCGCCCGTTCACGCCGGGCTCGTCCGAAATCATCGTCGGCAGCGCGATCGCGAAAGGCTTCAGCGGCACGCAGCTCGGCGACCGGCTGCATTTCGCGCAGCGCGACTGGATCGTCGTCGGGATCTTCGACGCGGGCGGCAGCGGCTTCGACTCGGAGATCTGGGGCGACGCCGACCAGCTGATGCAGTCGTTCCGGCGCACGAGCTACTCGTCGATGGTGCTGCGCATCCCGAGCGCCGACGGGTTCGCACGCTTCAAGGCCGACATCGACGTCGACCCGCGGCTCACCGACGAAGCGAAACGCGAGCAGACGTTCTACGGCGACCAGTCGAAGGCGCTGTCGACGTTCATCAACATCCTCGGCATCACGCTGTCGACGATCTTCTCGATCGCCGCGATGATCGGCGCAATGATCACGATGTATGCGTCCGTCGCGAACCGCGTGGCCGAGATCGGCACGCTGCGCGCGCTCGGCTTCAAGCGCACCAGCGTGCTCGCCGCGTTCCTGCTGGAGGCCTTGCTGCTCGGCTTCGTCGGCGGCGTCGCGGGGCTCGCGTGCGCATCGCTGATGCAGTTCGCGTCATTCTCGACGACCAACTTCCAGACCTTCTCGGACCTGTCGTTCCGCTTCGTTCTGACGCCCGCGATCGTCGTGAAGACGCTGCTGTTCTCGCTCGTGATGGGGCTCGTCGGCGGGTTCCTGCCGGCGATGCGCGCCGCGCGGCTGAAGATCGTCGACGCGCTGCGCGCGCGCTGACGCGCCGCGCCGCCGCTCAGCGCTCGCGCGCCACCCATGCGCCGTGGAACCCGGCCGGCACGCGGCGCGGCAGATGCACGGTCGCGACCGGCCCCGCGTCGATCGCGCGCGCATCGAGGATCACGACGTCGCTCGTATCCGTCGCCGCGCGGTAGACCATCACCAGCAGCCAGCCGTCGTCCTCGTCGACGCCGCCCGGACGCGGCACGAACACGGGCTCGCCGTTCTGGTCGCCGGGCGGCACCGCGTAGCGCGTCGTCGCACCGCTCGCGTGGTCGAAGCGCATCACGCCGCGCATTTCCGCGTTGTTCGGCTGCTCGACCGCATACAGGTAACGGTAGCGGCGTCCGGTCCGGCTTTCGTTGATGCGCGGCAGCTCGATGCCGCCGTCGGCGAGCGGCCCCTCGTCGACCAGGCCGTGCGCCGTGTCGATCACATAGCGCCACAGCTCGCCGAGCGGGTTATCGGCAAAGCGGCCCGTACCCGCGTCGAACCGCAGGAACGACGGATAGCGCACCGCATCGAACACGATGCACGACGCGTCGCAGTCGTACGCGTTCACGACGTGCTGGATGAAACACGGCTCGATGCCGAACCAGCGCACGGCGCCGCCGTGGCGCGGGATCACGCCGATGCGCGCTTCGCGGTCGTCGTGCCAGCGCAGCGGCATCCGGCAGCCCTGCCCGAGCAGCGAGAAATCGTAGCCGACGTTCAGGTCCAGCAGCAGGCTGCGGGTTTCGGTCACCGCAAGGTCGTGCATCATCGACGGCGCGGGCAGGTCGATCTCGATATCGACACGCTGCACGCCGTGCGCGTCGGCCACGCCGTAGCGCAGCCACGGCGCGCGCCAGTCCGCGCGAAACGCGATCAGCTCGCCGGTCACCGGATCGACCTTCGGATGCGCGGTCATCCCGCCGCCGAGGCTCGCATGCCGGCGCGGCGCGCCGAGCGAATCGAGCGCGGCCGTGATCGCGAACGGCGCGCCGCCCTCCGACAGCGCGAGCAATTCGCCCGCATGCCGCAGCACGCTGACGTTCGGGTTGGTGTCGGGCAGATCCGGCACCTGCGCGGGCGCATGCACGGCGGCCCAGCGCTGCGTGCGCGCCCAGCGGTTCCGGTAGCCGGTCGCACGGCCGTCCTCGAACGCGATCGCGTGCAGCATCGCGGCTTCCGGCCACCACGACAGCATGTCGTTCCCTTCAAAGCGGCCGCCCGGCGGATTCGGGCCGTTGCGCAGCAGCGTGCCGTCGAGTTCGCGCGGGACGGCGCCCGTCACGCGCAGGTCGACGAGGTCCGCCTCGTCGGCGACCGGCGCGATCGCGCCACGGTTCAGATCGAATACGGTCATCGCGTCGGATGCTCCTTCAGCAGTCTTCGGTAGACGGCGGCAGATCGCCGCCCGCCAGCGCGAGCGCGTGATCGCGCACGTCGCCCGGCCAGCCGGCGATCAGCTCGGCGAGCCGCGCCGGATCGTTCGCATACAGCGCCCGCGCGGCCTCCTCGAAACCGGGCAGGTCGCCAGCCATCGCCGACATGAAGTGGTATGCGCGGGTTTGCGCGTCGCGGTGCCGGTTGGCCGCCGCCTGCGTGCGCCGCGCGTCCTCGACGAGCTTGCGCAGTGCGACCGACGCGCCGCCCGGCTGCGCGCCGAGCCATTCCCAGTGACGCGGCAGCAGCGTGACCTCGCGCGACACGACGCCGAGCTTCGGCCGGCCGCGGCCGCGCTGTTCGCCGGCGCCGGCCGGCTCGTCGGCGGCCGCTGACGCGTCGCCCGACGGCGGCGCATAGCGCGCGCGGATATCGTCCGCCGTGCCGCGCAGGTCGAGGTCGATCGAGCGGCCCGTCGCGTCGTCGAAGATCAGGATCGTGCCGGCCATCGCGTCGCCGGCGGCCTGCCGGACCGCGAGCGCGACCGTCGCGAGCGGGCCCGACGCGAGCCGCCGGTGGCCGTCGAAGGCCGTGTACGAAGGAAGGAGCGTGGAAGTCGTCATGGTGATCGCCCGAGAGCAGAATTCAGAATGACGCTATTTTTATCCGGGTATTAATCGGATGTCAATATTGCCCGGGTAAAAATATGGCGGCCGTTCCGACGCCGAGGCTCGACCCGCCGATCGATTCAAATGCTGAATCGATCAAGTCAGCAATTGGCATGAAGGCGCGGATTTCGACATGACAGAATGGCCTGGACGCCCTCGCTGCATCGGCGTCCGGCGCCCGCCCTCGAACCGGCGGCGCCCGCACGCATCACGCGCGCAACGACGCGCCGGCCGCACGACGGCACCTTCCGCCCTTCGGAGGAGACAGTCATGAATCCGCTTCACGCGCTGCCGTCGTCCGCGTCGGCAACGGCCCGGCGCACGCGCGTGCGCTGGCTCGTGCTGGCCGTGCTGTTCGCGGTCACGACGATCAACTACGCGGATCGCGCGGCGATCGCGATCGCGGGCCCGAGCCTCGCCCGCGCGCTGCACCTGAACCACGTGCAGATCGGCTTCATCTTCTCCGCGTTCGGCTGGTCGTACGTGGTCGCGCAACTGCCGGGCGGCTGGCTGCTCGACCGCTACGGATCGCGCATCGTCTATGCGTTCAGCATCTTCTTCTGGTCGCTGTTCACGCTGCTGCAGGGCACGATCGGCTTCTTCGGCGGCGCGGCCGCGTTCGCGCTGCTGTTCGGCTTGCGCTTCCTGGTCGGCGCGGCCGAGGCGCCGTCGTTCCCGGCCAACAGCCGGATCGTGTCTGCGTGGTTCCCGGCCGCCGAACGCGGCACCGCGTCGGCGATCTTCAACGCCGCGCAGTATGCGGCGACCGTCGTGTTCGCACCGCTGATGGGCTGGCTCGTCCATGCGTTCGGCTGGCAGTCGGTGTTCGCGGTGATGGGCGTGCTCGGTTTCGCGTTCGTCGTGGTATGGAACCGCACGATGCACGACCCGAAGGACCACCCGGACATCAACCGCGCGGAACTCGACTATCTCGCCGAAGGCGGCGCGCTCGTCAACATCGACCAGGCGGCGGGCGGACGCGACGGCGGCCCGTCGATGCGCCACGTGAAGGCGCTGCTGAGAAGCCGGATGCTGATCGGCGTGTACGTCGCGCAGTACTGCATCAACGCGCTCACCTATTTCTTCATCACGTGGTTTCCCGTCTATCTCGTGCAGGCGCGCGGAATGTCGATCCTGAACGCCGGGCTCGTCGCGTCGATCCCGGCGGTGTGCGGCTTCCTCGGCGGGATTCTCGGCGGCCTCGTGTCCGACGCGCTGCTCAGGCAGGGGCGGTCGCTGTCGGTCGCCCGCAAGGTGCCGATCGTGATCGGCATGCTGCTGTCGATGTCGATGCTCGTCTGCAACTACACCGACTCGCACGTGCTCGTCGTGCTGTTCATGGCGCTGTCGTTCTTCGGCAAGGGGCTCGGCGCGCTCGGCTGGGCCGTCAACGCCGACACCGCGCCGCGCCAGATCGCGGGCCTGAGCGGCGCGCTGCTCAACACCTGCGGCAACCTCTCGAGCATCACGACGCCGATCGCGATCGGCTACATCGTCGATCGCAGCGGCTCGTTCAACGGCGCGCTCGTCTATGTCGTCGCGCACGCACTCGTCGCGGTGATCTGTTACGTGTTCGTCGTCGGCGAGATCCGCCGCGTCGAACTTCACTGAACCGCGCGGGCCGCGCCGGCTCGGCCGGCAGCCCGCGCGCCACCGGAACCAGGAGCGAACCGATGTCCGAATCCCGCCATGCCGGCACGCCGCGCGTCACGCGCATGCAGGTGATTCCCGTCGCCGGGCGCGACAGCATGCTGCTCAACCTGTGCGGCGCGCACGCGCCCTGCTTCACGCGCAATCTCGTGATCCTCGACGACAGCAGCGGACACACGGGCGTCGGCGAGGTGCCGGGCGGCGAAGGCATCCGGCTCGCGCTCGAGCGCATGACGGATCGCGTGATCGGCCAGTCGATCGGCCGCTACCAGGCGACGCTCAACGCGGTGCGCGCCGCGCTGTCCGGCGCGAGCCCGGCCGCGGGTGCGGGCCGCACGATCCGTCACGAGGTGACGTCGGCCGGCGAAGCGGCCGTGCTGCGCCAGCCGCACGAGATCAACCTGCGGCTCGACAACGTGATCACCGCGATCGAGGCCGCGCTGCTCGACCTGCTCGGCCAGCACCTCGACGTGCCGGTCGCGGCGCTGCTCGGCGAAGGCCAGCAGCGCGACGCCGTGCCGATGCTCGCGTACCTGTTCTACGTCGGCGACCGGCGCCGCACCGATCTGCCGTATCGCGACGAAGCGCGCGCATCGGACGCATGGTTTCGCCTGCGCAACGAAGCGGCGCTCACGCCTGCCGCGATCGTGCGGCAGGCCGAAGCCGCCGTCGCGCGCTACGGCTTCGCCGACTTCAAGCTGAAGGGCGGCGTGATGGCCGGCGCCGACGAGATGGCGGCGATCGCGGCGCTCAAGGCGCGCTTTCCCGACGCCCGCGCGACGCTCGACCCGAACGGCGCGTGGTCGCTCGACGAGGCCGTCGCGCTGTGCCGCGGACAAGGCCACCTGCTCGCGTATGCGGAAGATCCGTGCGGGCCGGAAGGCGGCTATTCAGGCCGCGAGGTGATGGCCGAATTCCGCCGCGCGACGGGGATCCCGACCGCGACCAACATGATCGCGACCGACTGGCGGCAGATGGATCACGCGGTACGGCTGCAGGCGGTCGACATCCCGCTCGCCGACCCGCATTTCTGGACGATGCAGGGCTCGGTACGGCTCGCGCAGCTGTGCCGCGACTGGGGACTCACGTGGGGCTCGCACTCGAACAATCACTTCGACGTGTCGCTCGCGATGTTCACGCATGCCGCGGCGGCGGCGCCCGGCACGATCACCGCGATCGACACCCACTGGATCTGGCAGGACGGCGACGCGCGACTCACGCGCGAGCCGCTCGCGATCGTCGGCGGCAAGGTGGCCGTACCGCAGCGGCCGGGGCTCGGGATCGAACTCGACATGGCGCAGGTCGAGGCCGCGCATGCGCTGTACAACGCGGTCGGCGGCACGGCGCGCGACGACGCGGTCGCGATGCGCCATCTCGTGCCGGGGTGGACCTACGACCCGAAGCGGCCGAGTCTCGGACGCGCGTGACGGAAACCGGCGACCTCGCCGCCGGTTCATCGCCACCCCGGACGCCGCCGCGCGACTGCCCTTCCCGGCCCGGCCGCGGCTTCAGCCGTGCCGCGCCGGCAAAGCGGCGGCGCAGCGCCCGATACTGTGCGCGATGCGGTTCGCATGCACGAGCCCTGGATCGAGCCCGGGGTCGTAGATGGTGAAGTTGATCCCCGCCACACGGCCCGATGCGACGAGCGGGCCGAGCAGTGCGTCGAGCCCGTCGAAATCCAGCCCCGGCGAACCGGGCGAATCCACCGCGGGCAGTTGCGCCTGATCGAGCACGTCGAGATCCACGTGCAGCCACGCATGCCCGAGCGCCCGAGCGCCGAGCCAGCCCACCAGTTCGGCCGCGACGGCCGCGGGCCCGCGCGCCAGCAACTGCCCGATCGTGATACGCGTGATCGCCGTGCTGGCGATATCGCCATACGTGGTCTCCAGGTCGCCGGATTCGGATTCTCGCTCGCCCACCTGGCAGGCGTCGAGATCGTCGACGAGCGGGCCGTCCAGATCGGGCCAGTCGGTCAGCAGCGGCTCCCCTCGCCCGGTCGACAGCGCAAGATCCATCCCCGCCACGGAACCGAGCCGCTTCGATGTGTCGTAGTTGCCGGGATGGTAGAAATCGCTGTGCCCGTCGACGTGCACGAGCCCGGCGCCGCCCGCCCGGCGGTTGCCCAGCAGGCACCCGAGCAGGACGCTGCAATCGCCGCCGAGCACGATCGGAAACACGTGCCGCCGGCGCGCGTCGGCGACGCGCCCGGCCAGGTCGAGCGAGAAATCGCGGATCGCCCGGCCGTTGCCGAGACGGGTTCCGGGCTGCGGCGTGAATGCATAGGCCGGATGCGCGAGCCGCGACACCTGCGCGCCAACTTGCGCGGCAAGGCCCGTCGCCAGCAACACTTCCGGGGCGCGCCAGGTCTCGGGCTCAAGACCGGCCGCGTTCGGCCGGAGGCCGAGGCTGCTGGGCGCGACGATGAATTCGACCGGCCGGGGGCCGCCGGTTTGCGACAGTCCGGCCTGCAGGCCGGGTGATGCGATGGACGGCGACATGCGTTCTCCTCGCGTAAGCGTCGGCTGGCGAATGTGCTAACCTTTTAAACAACGATCAAAGGTTAGCATCAATTCAACCCATGTCCAGCATTTCACCGGTTATGGAAGCGCATGTATTCGAGACCCGCGATTTCATCGGCGGCCACCCTGTCCTCGATTTCATCAATACGGTGAGCGGCCGCGATCAGACGCCGTGCGACTGGCTGCCGGATTACGACGCCTATCTCGCGTGGCTGACGCAATCGGCACGCCTTCCCGCCTCCGACCTGGCCCGGCTCGCGGCTCGCGCGGCCGAGGCGCCGGCTGAGGCCGCGCGAGCACTGCGCGATGCGAAGCGCCTGCGCGAAGCGTTGTTCGGCATCGTCGGCGCGCTCTCGCACGGCGCTCCGGTGGCCGCGGCGGACCTCGAAACGCTGGAGCGGCTCTGGAAGCGCGCGATCGGCGGCTGCCGGCTGGTCGCAACGGCCGCCCGGATCGAACTCGGCAGCCCGTCCGATCCGGCGGACCTGCATCTGCCGGCCCACCAGCTTGCACTCGAGGCCGTGAAGCTGCTCGAAGCGTTGCCCCAAGGGCGGTTGCGGATGTGTGCGGGTTCGAACTGCGCGTGGCTGTTCATCGACAGTTCCAAGACGGGGCGCCGCAAGTGGTGCGACATGGCCACTTGCGGCAACGTGGCCAAGGCACGGCGGCACTATCGCGCGGTGAGGGATGCGCCGGCGGAATCGGACAGCCGCGGGGCGACAGAGTGACGGCTGCCGGGCGCCGGTCGCGCGCTCGCGGTACGTCGGGATTGCGGCGGACGGCCGGTTGCCAAACACCGTAAATGCCCGCATCCTGCCGGCTGCCTGAACCCGCCCGCGCGGCAACCGGTTCGCCCCACCCTCGCTCAACGAAGCGCTCGCCATGACGTCTCACGACCCGACTTCGCGACAGATCGTCGTCTTCATCCTGTACCCGGTGCTGTGCCTGCCCGCAAGCATGACCGTCGCCGGTTACGTCGCAACCCTGATGACGCGGAACATGTCGAGCTTTGAAGGCGGGGCCGGCTATGCGGCGCTCTGGTGGGGAATCCTGCTGACCGGCGGATTCTTCGCCCTGTCGATGCTCGTTTTCGCGTTGCTGCGGAAAAGGACGGCAATTCTCGCGGCCGTCACGGTGGCGTTCGCCGGGCTGTCGATACCGGCGTTCAAGGTCATGTATGAACTGCTGACCTGAGCGGTCGGCGGATGCGATGTTGTGTCGCCACGGTGAGAGCGGTGCGCGGGCGCGAGTGGATGTCGCTGCGCTGCGTCGAATCAGGCCGTGTCTGGGGGATTTTCAGGACGTTCAGTACGAATAGCCCTGGATGCCGTAGTTCGTGTCGTGGCGGCGGCCCCACCAGGGTAGATAGGCGTTGTCTTCGCCGCGGGCGCGGAACCAGTCGCTGTCCGGGTCGATCGGTGTGAGCTTCGACGGCGGCAGCACCACGACCGCGGTTGGATGGCTGGCGTCTGTGGTGCCGGCAATCAGTGCGGTCCCGCCAAAGTGGTTGACCCGGCCGATCGCGAGTGCGACGTTCGTCAAGGCCGTGCCCGCGCCCATGTCGCCAAGCAGCGCCGATGTGTTGAACACCTGCTTCGTGCGGTCGAATTCCGGCAGCGTTTCCGTCAGCGTCTGCGATAGCGAAGCCAGACGCGTCGATGCCACGTCGTTGCCCTTGCCCGCATCGTGCACGACGAACTGAATGCTTGCGGGGTCGACGTTCGCGTTATGTGCGGCCTGCGCGATCGTTGCCTTCCATGCCTGGACCGTGCGTGTCGTACCGGCCTTCGCCTCGAAGTCGCTCACGTTACCCGTCGCAGCCTTGCCGATCCATGCGAGCGGCTCGCGTTCAGTCTTCAAATCTGGACCGGCAAGAAACAGCACGGTGAGGTTTTCGTTCATCTGCTCGTCTTTGGGCGGGAAGCTTGGAGCGTCCCAGTTCATCACCCATACGCTTTCCTGTGGATGCGCTTGCAGATAGTCGAGTGCGGCATTCAGGGACGTGAAGCCGGCATTCGCGCCGCCGATGTGGATCTGAATATCAGGTGGCGCATCCTTGCTCCATAGGTCAGGAAATTCTTTGTTTCCAATCGCAAATGCAGTGATCATTTCCTTGAGCAGATATGCGCGCGCTTCTTGCGGCGACAGTCGCGGAGGAATCGTGAACTCAATTCGGATTCCTGCCAACTCCCGCCAGCGTCGTTTGTCAGACGGCTGGACCGTATAAAAATAATGGCCATTCATCGCGTACTTGCTGTAAAGCAAGATGAGGAGTTTTGAGACATATTTTTCGTAGAACCCATCGAAGCTTTCATCTCCGTCATTACCGTCCGCAACAATTGCGACCGGCTGAACCGATGAAAAGCTCTTGGGGTCTGTTCTGACCATGTCGTCATTCTTGTTGGGTTTGACCAGACCCATCGCCCACAACAATTGCCATTCTGTCGGATAGTCACGGCGTTGCAGCGGGTTGAGCCATTCCAGACCGACAACTTGCGCGAGAAATGATTTCTCCTGGAATGGTGCTGATGCCGGCACCGAAGCGGGCTGCTCTGCGTCAGCCGTCGTAGCTGAACATGCCGTGGCAAAGGCAAAAGCTGCGAACCCTACCAGCGCTGACATTCCTATCCATCGGGTCATTTGTTTGTACCGGTATCTGCCTCGCATCAGGCAGTGGTTTGCGTCAAAAAAACCTTGCGTAGAGCACTGGCCCGCTCGGCAATGTGTCGAGGAAAAGCTCGATTACCCAATGATGTCGGGCATCATCCAACGCCGACACATCCGCGATCCTGTTTCGTTGCGCGAAATGGTCCGGCGACTGCGAGTGTCGAACAGATCATCTCCAATGCCCGCGGCGCTGGATTGCCCCTTCATCACTTCGCCCGATGCTTTCGCGATCTCCACCTGCATGCCCTCTACGACCCGCCCGTCGGTTGCCCGCACGAGCTTCGGCATCGCACGAAGTCTTCGTGACCGTCAAACGCGGCGGCTTAACCTCCAACCTTGAATGAGCCGCCACCTTCGACAATCACACAAGCACAGTGAATCGGATGCGAACATGCGTCCCATGGCCTTACTCGTTTCAGCTCCGGATTCGATTCGGCCGCCGTGGGTATGTACGTCACCTACCCGGACAGTTCCCCTCATATGTCCAATCTCTCGAATGACCCGGCGCGGCGATGTGCATTACTTGCACGCGCCGCGCCGAGTACATCACCACGAATAACCCTGCATTCCGTAGTTCGTATCGTGACGACGCCCCCACCAGGGCAGATAGGCGTTGTCTTCGCCGCGGGCGCGGAACCAGTCGCTGTCCGGGTCGATCGGTGTGAGCTTCGACGGCGGCAGCACCACGACCGCGGTTGGATGGCTGGCGTCTGTGGTGCCGGCAATCAGCGCGTTACCGCCAAAGTGGTTGACCCGGCCGATCGCGAGTGCGACGTTCGTCAAGGCCGTGCCCGCGCCCATGTCGCCAAGCAGCGCCGATGTGTTGAACACCTGCTTCGTGTAGTCGAATTCCGGCAGCGTTTCCGTCAGCGTCTGCGACAGCGAAGCCAGACGCGTCGATGCCGCATCACCGCCCTTGCCCGCGTCATGCACGACGAACTGAATGCTTGCGGGGTCGACGTTCGCGTTATGCGCGGCCTGCGCGATCGTTGCCTTCCATGCCTGGACCGCGCGTGTCGTGCCGGCCTTCGCCTCGAAGTCGCTCACGTTACCCGTCGCAGCCTTGCCGATCCATGCGAGCGGCTCGCGTTCAGTCTTCAAATCTGGACCGGCAAGAAACAGCACGGTGAGGTTTTCGTTCATCTGCTCGTCTTTGGGCGGGAAGCTTGGAGCGTCCCAGTTCATCACCCATACGCTTTCCTGTGGATGCGCTTGCAGATAGTCGAGTGCGGCATTCAGGGACGTGAAGCCGGCATTCGCGCCGCCGATGTGGATCTGAATATCCGGCGGTGTACCCTTGCTCCATAGATCGGGGAAAGATTTACTTCCAATTGAAAAGGCCGTGAGCATTTCATCGCTAAGACGCGAACGGGCATCCTGCGGCGACAGTCGAGATGGAATCGCGAGCTCGACTCGGATGCCTGCCAACTCCCGCCAGCGTCGCTTATTGGATGGCTGAACCGTATAAAAATAATGCCCATTCATCGCATACTTACTGTAAAGAAGAACAAGAAAGTTTGTGATGTATTTTCTATAAAATCCTTTTAAAGATTCAGTACCTCCATTCCCATCCGCAACAATAGCGACTGGTTTAACCGATGAAAAACTCTGAGGGTCCGTTCTGACCATGTCGTCATTCTTGTTGGGTTTGACCAGACCCATCGCCCACAACAATTGCCATTCTGTCGGATAGTCACGGCGTTGCAGCGGGTTGAGCCATTCCAGACCAACGACTTGCGCGAGAAATGGTTTCTCCTGGAATGGTGCTGATGCCGGCACCGAAGCGGGCTGCTCTGCGTCAGCCGTCGTAGCCGAACATGCCGTGGCAAAGGCAAAAGCTGCAAACCCTACCAGCGCTGACATTCCTATCCATCGGGTCATTTGTTTGTACCGGTATCTGCCTCGCATCAGGCAGTGGTTTGCGTCGCAAATCCTCGCTCAGAGCACTGCCCCCTTGGCAAGGGGCTGGGAGAGGCTCGATTACCCAATGATGTCGGGCATCATCCGACGCCGACACGTTCGCGATCCTGTTTCGCTGCGCGAGATGATCCGGCGACTGCGAGGTCGAACAGATCATCTCCAATGCCCTCCTGCGCCCCTCAGTTGAGAGACGCGGATCAAACGAAGCAGCTGCGATATCTCGGGAAATTGGGTTGCATCCGCATGCCCGGTTCAGGAACGTCCGGACGTTGGCACTGACGAAATGAGCACCGCGCCGCACGACGTCTTGTGACCGTCGAACGACGCGAGCGCCCCCTCCACATCAAAGCCGGCTTCACCGTCGACGATGACAACCTCGCCGTGAAGCGGACACGTGCAGCGATCTCCCTGACGAGCGACTGAGCGCCCCATGACTTCACTGTTCGCGGCACCAGTCTCTACACGTCCACCATGGCTATGCACGTCGCCTACCCGAATGATGCCGCGCATGGCTTCTCCTTAGTACGAATAGCCCTGGATGCCGTAGTTCGTGTCGTGGCGGCGGCCCCACCATGGCAGATAGGCGTTGTCTTCGCCGCGGGCGCGGAACCAGTCGCTGTCCGGGTTGATCGGTGTGAGCTTCGACGGCGGAAGGACGACCACGGCAGTCGGGTGGCCTGCGTCCGTGGTGCCGGCAACCAGCGCGTTCCCGCCGAAGTGGTTGATCCGGCCGATCGCGAGTGCGACGTTCGTCAGCGCCGTACCCGCGCCCATGTCGCCAAGCAGCGCCGGCGTGTTGAACACCTGCTTCGTGTAGTCGAATTCCGGCAGCGTTTCCGTCAGCGTCTGCGATAGCGAAGCCAGACGCGTCGATGCTGCATCACCGCCCTTGCCCGCGTCATGCACGACGAACTGAATGCTTGCGGGGTCGACATTCGCGTTATGCGCGGCCTGCGCGATCGTTGCCTTCCATGCCTGGACCGCGCGTGTCGTGCCGGCCTTCGCCTCGAAGTCGCTCACGTTACCCGTCGCAGCCTTGCCGATCCATGCGAGCGGCTCGCGTTCAGTCTTCAAATCTGGACCGGCAAGAAACAGCACGGTGAGGTTTTCGTTCATCTGCTCGTCTTTGGGCGGGAAGCTTGGGGCGTCCCAGTTCATCACCCATACGCTTTCCTGTGGATGCGCTTGCAGATAGTCGAGTGCGGCATTCAGGGACGTGAAGCCGGCATTCGGGCCGCCAATGTGAATGCGGATATCCGGCGGCGTATCCTTGCTCCACAGATCCTTTGCGGACTTATTGCCAATTTCAAAATAGTCTTTGATCTGGTAAGCCAAATAATCTATTGCCTCTTTCGACGTCAGTCGCTGAGGTATCGCGAACTCGACGCGAATGCCTGCCAACTCTCGCCAAAGACGCGGATCATGTGATTTAACCGTATAAAAATAATGATCATTCATCACATATTTCGTGGCAAACAGACCCAGCAGCGTATCGACATACTTCTCATAGTATCCATCGAAGCTCTCCCTTCCATGGTTCCCGTCCGCAACAATAGCGACTGGCTTAACTGATAAAAAGCTTTGAGGGTCCGTTCTGACCATGTCATCGTTCTTATTCGGCCTGACCAGCCCCATTGTCCATAGCAGTTGCCATTCCGTTGGATAGTCGCGGCGCTGCAGAGGATTGAGCCATTCCAGACCAACAACTTGCGCGACAAATGGCCTCTCCTGGGCGGGTGACAGTGGTTTCGGAGTCGAGATCGGCTGCGCGGCCTCGGCTGTCGACGATGACCACGCCGTAACGAATGCAAAAACAGCCACCCCAACAAGGGCAGGCAGCCCTATCCATCTTGTCATCTCCTCTCCCATGCTTCGCGTGTGCGGACTATGACCGAATGCCCAGATTGCGACAATACCAACCGCAAGAAGTACTCCAACGAATACCAGTGCAAATCGTCGTGACCGGGAGGCGACCAGCGATCTCATACTGCCTCCCCGATACCGAGTAATGTACCACCCTGCCGCGTGTCGTCTATCGAGTCAGGAAGCATTGCCTCGGGGTCTTCGAGCACCCAGTCTTGCAAAAACTGCCCATTCATTTTTCCTTTCTCGAAGTACGTCGAATAGATTTTATTCGGATTGCCTTTTTCCAATTGCTTACCGAACCGCCAGTCTGCTTCAACTCTAAAATCGTTCAACTGCTCAGACGAGATTCGACAAATACCAATCGCGACATCGTAAGCCAGCGCCAACCTGGCATGCATCGGATTCGTCATGATCGTCGAATGGTTCGTCGGGTTATTCACAGCCTGATCGAGAATACGCACGACCTGCTTGTTTCGCCATTTTTCATATCCCTCCGGCATTTGTGCGTTGGACCCAGCCTCGCCGATGACCACATCGTCCTTGACCCACTCCGAATTGTTGTCGTGACGAGCCTCCATGCGCGTGATTGCATGGTCCTCATAGCGTTGTGACGCCTCGCTGTCCGCATCTCCCTTGGGCGCCATCTCAACTGCATGCTTGCCTTCAGCCTTATATGTGTCGTACGGGTCAGCCATGTTGATGCTGGCCTTGCTCTTGTTTCGCGCAGCCGCCACCGGATCGTTGTCCTCATTGAAATCGCTTTCGGCGTTTCCGTCCCTGACCTGTACGACCGCTCCATAGCGGATCGCCTGCGGGAAGAACGGTTCCGGCAGGCCAGGTGCATCACACAGGACGTGCCAGTCCTTCGGTGGATCGGCGTTGGTACGAAACATGCCAAGAGCCGAAGTCGCCAATGTCGCGATAAACAACACGGGAGCCGCGCCGATGGTGCCGACCTTGCCATACCAATGCTCGTTACCCCGCAGCGCCTTGACTAGGTTGTATTTGGCCGGTGGCGACGTGGGATAGAAAAACAGCTTCGACGAGCCCTTTTCGTAACGCCAGTCATGCTCCCAGGTCCGATAGACGACAGGGTTCTCCTGGCCGACCTGAAAGTTGGTGGCGAACACGCGCTGCGTGAACAGGCTCGTGCCCTTCACGAGTTCGACCTCTTTCGGATGCAATCCTCGCCAGCCCATGCCCTGCACCGGAGCCGCGGAAATCACCTGATCGTGCGGACACGAGTACAGCGTCACACGCCCGTAGGTGTGATTCTGGACGCCATACCGCTTTCTGTCGTCGTCCGGATCGTAGGCGGGCTTGCCGTCTTCACCCGCCTTCATGTTTGCCATCGTCATCCGATAGTCGAGCGGGTCGCGCTGATCCTCGGCACCCTTGCTCTGCGCGATCAGTTCGAAAAATGCCTTCAAGGTCTTCGCCCGCGCCTGCGATTCCACCCGACCTCGGTTGCCCTTCGAATCATGGTTGTTGCGCTCGGCCCAGTGTTCCATGAACGGCGAGTTGTCACCCTCGATGGAACCGACGATCCCGTAGGGCGGATTGGCCAGCACATAGGTATCCGCCACGCATCTCACGCCGGCCGCCTTCGACAGCCGATCGCCGAGAAACGCCGAGGCAATGCCGACCATATTGCCCTGGCTATGGCACACCACGGTGATCGGGACATCCTTTTGCACTTTCCGGATAGACCCGATGAGCTTCGCCAGACGCAGCGCGCCCATCACGTTGTACGCGCGCGGCGGTGTCTCGTAGATCTGACGCGCCGTGGGATTGATGCTCTGAATGTTGATGAACCCGAAGATGCGCGGATCGACGCCGGCATTCCACAGGTCCGGCAGGCTGCCGCAACCGTTCGCGAACGGGCCACCGCCCCAATAGTTCTGCTCGTTCAGGAAGATCGACTTCCCGTAGCGCTTCAGATCCTCGGCGTTCGCCTTGTAGCCCCAGCGAAAATGAATGACGGGCGAGTAGGTATTTTCGTCCGGTTGCAGATAGGTCTTCGATGTCAGTTTCGGGTTGATGAACCCATCATCGGTCAGGCTCTTCATGTAACGCATCTTGCCCATCTGGCCACCCAGTGGCCCGCGATGCGTCAAATAATCGTCCTCGCGCCCAAGACGCCTGTTCAAGCCGGCGCACAGCCCCTCTTCTCCCGCTTCGAACCACTCTCCCTCCGAGTTGACCCCGTGCACGAAAATCACGATGCCCGGCAACGGCATCTGCATGACGCACAGATAGTCCGATTGGCTGAGCGTCATCACGCCATTGCCGTTGGCGACCAGGTAGCGATTCTGCGAATCGTCGTTCCCGTCCGACGAAGCTCCGCCTGAAGGCGCGCGCGGATCGAGGCCGCCGCCCTCGTTCGCCGCGGCTTGCGCCGACGCATTGTTTTCAGGTGCGACCGGATTGGCCGGTGCGGTATTGGCTGTATCTGCCATGATGATTGCCATCCCCGGTCAATTCTTGTTCTTGAAGAAATTCACGACGAATGGTTCGAACTGGTTGCTCTGGATGGGAGCAAGCTTGCCCGCGGCGTCGGATTGCCCCTTCACCACTTCGCCCGATGCTTTCGTGATCTCCGCCTGCATGCCTTCCACGGCCTGCCCGTCGGTCGCCCGCACGAGCTTGGGCACGCGCCCGAGCGGGGCATGATCGAACTTCGGCATGTCCGTGCTCATGCTCGCCGGCCCCTGCCACGAGTGCCCGGCGGACTTCACCGTGAACGTGCCGGGGCACCCCAGTTCGATATCGCTGCCGTGCAGTTTCAGGTAGGCGCCACCGGACGTCGTGAGAACCACCTCGTCGCTCGCCATGCCCGCTAGCTTGCCGCCGGCCGCCGTGAACTGAATGTTCTTCGCGGAATCGATCTGCGTGTCGTCGTTCTGGCTCTGCAGCGTCACCTTGCCCTGATTCGCAATCGCCGAAACGCCATCGCTGTGCGCGAACATCGCGACGCCGCGGCCACCGTGCAGCGTGATGTGCTGGCCGCTGGTCAGTTGCACGTGTTGCTGCGCGACCTGGTCGATGTTCTCGCCGGCGTATGTCACGTGGGTCTTCGGCGTGATTGCAACCGAGCCGGCTTGCGCGCCGAACGCCATCAGCGCTTGCGACCCGGCCGCACCACCGGTTCCGGCGTCCGACGCGCCACCGCCGCCGGGTGCCCAGCCCTTGAACGCCGCGGCGACCGCCTGCTGGCCCGTCGTGTCGCTCGCCTGACCGCCATGCTGACCGGCGTAGTCGCCCAGCGACTTGAACAGGTCCGTGCACTCGCCGAGCAGCCGCAGCAACTCGTCACGATCGAGCTGACCGCCGCTCGCCTGCGAGCGTGCGTAGGTCGTCAGGAGAATGCCCTGCGCGGCCCGCAATGCGGCTGCCGCGTCGGTGCGCAATTCCGCACCCTCACCACGATCCTGACCTCGGCCGTCCTGGCGGGGTTGCGTCAGGTACCCGAGATTCAGCTGGGAATACGCGTGCTCGCTCGCCAACTGACTGGATATTTGTCCCGGGGTATCGTCGAGACGCAGCTGGTTATATCGGCGCCCCTTGATTTCCTTGGTCTTGATCCCCGACACGTAGCGGTTGCCGGGAAGATTGCCGATGTGGGTGAAGGCCGCCGGGGGATTCACGCCGTTGCTCAGCACGTTGATGATGACCAGGCGGTCCGGATCGCCGCCGAGGCTGCCGATCAATACCTCCATGCCGACTCGCGGCAAAAACAGCGCCCCGAAGCTGCCGCCCGCGAGACTCGCTCCGACACGGATCGGTGCGCTGTCGCCGGCATTGTCGTTCGTGCCCGCCCCTTGGGCATGTGCATGGTCCGCCGGATCGAGGCCATGGATCCGAACGCGAACGCGGCCGTCGGCATCGCAAAACACTTCCTCGCCTTGCTGGCCGACGATCGTGCCGGTCAACAGGTGCACGGGCGGCAGATCGACCTTGGGATCGTACGCCGGCGTCAGCGGTACGCCACGCCGCACACAGGTGAACTGATTTTCGTAGCGCGTATCGGCTTCGGTTGCCGCCGACGCCGGCGGCTGCAATGGCGCCGGATAGGCGAGGTGCCGGCTCGCGGCAAACAACGCCTGGACACGGTCGGTCAACCCCTTCGGCAAATTGTTCCAGATGTCGTGGTCGATCGACGTGATCACGAGCTGCCGCTGGTCGGAGGACTGCATGTCCCATTCGGGATCTCCGGTCAGGGTGATCCACGCCCCGACGGCCAGATCGCGCACGCTGCTCACGCCGTCGTAACGCTCGGCTTCAAACTGATGCGCGAGCATCCGGACGCGCGTGAGGCGCTCGTGATCGTTCCATGAGTCGCCCGCATGGGGGATGTCGATCGCGACGTCGGTGAGCAGCTGCGCCAGGTCGTTGCCGGCCTCGCCCTGGTTGAGGCTCGACGCGACCACCGACTCGTCGATACGCGCCTTCTTGTAATCCCACGACGGACGCCCGACCTGGCCCGGCGCGAGCCGCTGATGCAGTGCGAACAGCGTAACGGTGTCGCGCTCCTCGGTGGCGGCGTCGCGCGGATGCAGTCGCACCGTGCCGGCCGGCGCTTCGGGCAACGACATCGGATCGTCGCAACACACGAGCGTATGCACCGGCGTGTCGTCCTGGCCGCTCCCCGCTCCCTTGACCGGACCGGCCTTGGCAAACACCGTGATGCCTTCGCGCCTCAACAGGCGGCGCACGAAGTTCGCATCGGACTCATTGACCTGGCGGGTCAGCTCACGCGCCGGATACCGGTCGCGACTCAAGCCGGACAGGTCGAATTCGAAGGCCGCAGCCAGCGCCGGGCTACGCTGACGCCATTCGCCGAACAATGTCGTGAGGATGTCGACTACGTTGCTCTGGCGGAATACACGGGAATTCGTGCGTTTGTCCATCAAAGACAGGGCGTCGCACACCGTGAGCTGGTACACGCACAGCTCGCCGTCGCTCTGGCCGATCTGCACATCCTGGACGATCGCGTTGACGAAGTGCAACCGGCCCCGATCGGTGACGAGCCGGATCGAGACGGGGACGCCGAGGAATAGCCTCGGCGACAGGTTGTGGCGGGGCGACACGCAGGTCAGATGCCCGCGAATGCCGGTCATCAGCCCTTCGTGCACGTGCGCGTGCTGCAGCGCAAGCAAGTGCCCCAACGCGCCTTGCGCCTTGCCGAAATTCAAGGCGACAGGCCGACGATTCCAGTCGACCACCCCTGCCGCGAAGCTGCTTATTGTTTCGCTTATCGACACAGCCGTTCTCTCAATATTGTTGTAAACGTATTGAATTCGGCTTTGCGACTCGCGCCACGGCACGGCACGGTCACACTACCGATTTGTGACAGCGAGGATATCAAACTTGCGGGAGCGATCCGGCGTCCGACGAACGTCCAGGCCGCTTGCCGACACAATCTGACAATCGTTGAGTTGACGGAATTCTGAGTGCGGCGAACAAGGCACTGGCGCCGCGATCTTGAAAAAGAACGGGATCAGCGAATGATCGACTGGCAATTAACCACTGGCATTTCGGCCGCAGGGACGGCCACCGTCAAGCAACCCGGGCAGGCTGGATGGCCGGCATCCGTGTGACGTGTGAGCACCACCGATATCGAACAAAAAACAAAAAGCCGGCTCGAGGCCGGCTTTTTGTTTGTGAAGCATCAGGCTGCATTTTGTTGCACTTTGTGAACGAGCATGTCACTTCGCGCCCAGTGCAACACTATCCGTCCTGTTTCAGGAGGACGAGCCTTTCGAATTCCGTTGGTGGAGCGGAGGAGGATCGAACTCCCGACCTTCGCATTGCGAACGCGACGCTCTCCCAGCTGAGCTACCGCCCCAACAGTCAATCATCATACACACGCATTTCCGCGCTTGGCAATAGGGGTTACACACCCCGCGTGCGTCACTTCGACGGCGCGCCGGCCAGCACCCATTCGACCACCGAACGGACGTCGGCGTCGCTCATGCGCGGATGCGCGGGCATCGGAATCGCCCCCCAGACGCCGGAGCCGCCGTCCTTCACCTTCTTCGACAGCTTGGCCACGGCCTGCGGATCGGCCGTGTAGCGGGCGGCAATATCCTTGAACGACGGGCCGACCAGCTTGCGGTCGACCGCATGGCAGCCCATGCAGGCGTTGCCGCGCGCGACCTTCAGGCCGTCGCCGACGTCCGCATGCGCGACGCCCAGCGTACCGGCCACGAGCACCGCGACCGCGGCGCCCTGCGCCATCCATTGTTTCATCTGCTTCATCTGAATGCTCTTCATTGCGACGGCGCCTTCGGGTTGCCCGGGTGCACGCTGGACGAATTCGAAATCGGCGCGGGCGACTGCAACGGCGTGGACTGCACCGACGCGTCGGGCACGGCGCCCACCGTCGCGCCATCCGCCGGCGCGGCGACAGCCTGCGCTCCGGACGCGCCGCTCGCGGACGACGCGGCCTGCAGCGCCTGCGCATCCTGCGGCTTCACGTACTGGAATACCTTCACGACCTTCTCGACGCCCGGCACCTGGCTGGCGGCTTCCGCACCGCGATTGCCCTCGTCGACCGTCACCAGGCCCATCAGGTAAAGGTTGCCGCGCTCGCTGACGACCTTGTAGTAGTTCGCCGAGATGCCCTTCGTCGCGATCAGCTCGGATTTCACGCGCCCTTCGAGGTACGAGTCGTTCGCACGCGACGACAGCGACGACGCCGGCTCGACCGACAGCTCGTTGACGATGCCGTTCACATTGTTGATGGCGCGCACGATTTCCTCGGCGCGCTGTTTCGACGCATCGTTCGGCACTTCGCCCGTCAGCAGCACACGGCGGTTGAACACCGTCACGTTCACGTGCGACTTGTCGGGCAGCCCGTTGTTGATCTGCGAGAGTGCCTTGACCTGGATCTCGCGATCCTCCGTCTGCGCACCGAGCGTGCGGCGATCGGTCGCGATCAGCGCACCGCCGCCGGCCGCTGCGCCCACGACCCCGAGCACACAACCCTGCAGCGACACGGCGAGGCCCGCCGTGAGCGCGGCGAGCAACGTGGTCCTGACGAGCGTCTGTTTGACGCGGCTTTGATTCATCGACGGCTCTCCTTCGTTCAATCCTCACCCAGCAGCATCGCGTCGATGCCGTCGCACAGGCAGTGGATGGTCAGCAGATGGACTTCGTGGATGCGCGCCGCGCGAACGGCGGGCACGCTGATCGGGATATCGGTTTCGGACAGCGCGGCCGCGACCGCATGGCCGTTGCCGCCCGTCAGCGCGACGACGGTCATCTCGCGCTCGTGCGCCTCTTCGATCGCCGCCAGCACGCGCGGCGACGCGCCGCCCGGATCGAGCACCAGCAGGATGTCGCCGGTCTGGCCAAGCACGCGCACCTGCTGCGCGAACAGTTGCTCGGCGGATGCGATGCCCGCGAGACCGCCCTGCGACGCATCGGTGGCCAGCGCGATCGCGGGCAGGCCCGGACGCTCGCGCTCGAAGCCGCCGACGAGCGACACGGCGAGGTAGTGCGCGGCAGCGGCCGACGGGCCGTCACCGCAGGCGACGATCTTGTTGCCGTTCGCCAGCGCGGCGAACATCGCGTCGACCGCCGCTGCGATCGGCAGCGACAGCGCGTCGGCCGCTTCGGCGTGAAGCGCGGCGCTGTCGTGGAAATGTTGCTGAATACGTTCGACTGACATCGATTCCTGGTGAACTGGGCGCGTGGCACGCATCGCGCGACATCGTGGGTGCGGCGAGTTTACCGTACTCCGGCACCCTCTCCGGGGGTGCGGCAAGAACTCTTTACAACTCGTCACAGCTCTCGGCTACGCATCGTCGGCACGAAATGCGTCGCGCAGCCACACGAGCCGCCCGGCCTCGAACGCGACGACGTCGAAGCGGCATGCGGCACCGCCGCCATCCCGCGCCCAGAACCGCAGCGCCGCGGCTACCAGGCGCCGCCGCTTGCGCCAGCCGACGCTCGCGGCCGCGCCGCCGTGCCGGGTGCTGCGCCGTGCGCGCACCTCGACGAACACGAGCATGCCGTCGGGCTCGCGCATCACGAGATCGAGCTCGCCGCCGCGCATCGTCACGTTCGCCGCGACGAACACAAGGCCGCGACGCTCGAGAAACTGCCGGGCACGCTGCTCGAACGCCGCGCCGACGGGTTTGGATCGCGCCGCACCGGAAAAGTTGTCGCCCGCGCGCGGCAAACCGCGCCCGGCGTCCGGCCCGACCGGCGCCGCGTGGCACAATGCCGTCCTTGTTCCGCTTGCGCCGCGATTGCGCGCATTGCCTGCCATGACTGCCCTCCTCGAACTCGCGCATACGCAGCACTACCCGAGCGCCGCGCTCTACGTGGTCGCCACGCCGATCGGCAACACCGCCGACATCACGCTGCGCGCACTCCATGTACTCGGCCTCGCCGACCGCATCGCCGCCGAAGACACCCGCAACACGGGCCAGCTGCTCGCCCGCTACGGGATCTCGAAGCCGCTGGTCGCCGTGCACGAGCACAACGAACGCGAAGCCGCGCAACGCGTGATCGAGCTGCTGCGCGGCGGCGAACGCGTGGCCTACGTATCGGACGCCGGCACGCCCGGCATCTCGGACCCCGGCGCACGGCTCGTCGACGCGGTGCGCGACGCCGGCTTCACGGTGATCCCGCTGCCGGGCGCGAGCGCCGCCGTGACCGCGCTGAGCGTGGCCGGCGACTGGGCCGGCGCATTCACGTTCGCGGGCTTCCTGCCGCCCAAGACGAAGCAGCGCGCGACCGCGCTGCAGGCGCTGGTGTCGCACCCGTATGCATTGGTGTTCTACGAAGCGCCGCACCGGATCGCCGAAACCGTCGCCGCGCTCGCCGATGCGTTCGGGCCCGCGCGCCGGCTGCTGATCGCGCGCGAGCTCACCAAGCTACATGAGCAGTTGTTCCAGGGCACCCTGGCCGAAGGACAGATCTGGCTCGCCGGCGACGCGAACCGGCAGCGCGGCGAGTTCGTGCTGGTCGTCGAAGGCGCGCCGGCGACGAGCGGCGAAGCCGACGACACGGCGCACGACGCGCTGCTCAAGCTGTTGCTGGAAGAAGTGCCGGTGAAGAGCGCGGCTAAACTCGCGGCCGCATTGACGGGCGCATCGCGCAGCACGCTGTATGCGCGTGCGCTGGCGTTGAAGGAAGAAAGCTGACGCGCGGCGCGGTGCCTGCACCGCACCGTGCCGGGAAAGACAAAGGGCTGCCCTCGGGCAGCCCTTCTGCATCATCGGTCGGCGCCGCGTGATGCGCGATGCATGATTCGGCGTTACTTCGTCGAGACCGACGCCAGCATTTCGTCACGCGCCTCGCGCGCTTCCTGCGGCGACAGCCCCTCGATCTTCACGCGCCCCGTGCCGGCGTGCACGAGGCCGATCACCTTGGCGGCCGCATATGACAGGTCGAGCACGCGGCCGCGCTTGAACGGCCCGCGATCGTTGACCTTCACGACGACCCACTTGCCGGTCGACGCGTTCGTCACCCGGATGTACGACGACAGCGGCAGCGTGCGGTGCGCGGCGGTGAACGCGTTCATGTTGAAGCGCTCACCGTTCGCGGTGCGACGGCCGTGGAAATCGCGCCCGTACCACGACGCGCGGCCCGTCTGACGGAAGTCGGATACGTCCTTGCCGTCGATCGGCTCGGCGTCCGCCAGCGACGCCTTCTTCGCGTCCTTGCTGTCGGCGGCCGGCATCGACGCCAGTGCGGAATCGAAATTGAGTGACTGCTTGTTGTCGTCCGCCTTCGCGGCAGCGGCCGTCCTGTCGGCCGCTTTCTTCTGGTCCGCGCTGCTGGTGGTCTGGCTGGATGGCACCGCACAGCCCGTCAGCGCAAAAAACAATGCAATGGTCCCGAGTCGACTCGGAAATCGTAAATTCATCGACGTGTCGCCTTCTGGTTCGGGCCGCTTCCTTCACAACGCTGCTAGACAACGCAGACATGCGGCCCGGACGGCAAATGCGTGCACGCCCCGCTCGGCGATGAGCAGGCGGCTAGCATGGGCGCGGCTTTCGTCTAGGCCGCAACCGTCCTGATTAGTTTTCACGTCTGGCGCAACCTGTCCCCAACAGCCTGACCAGACCCCGCATGCCGCCATCGAACATGACTTCACGTTCGCGCGCGTCGATACGACCAACGCACAGGAACGGCGGCACAGGCCTCATCCGGCGGCGCGGCAGCAAGGCCGCAGGCGGGCGCGCAGCACCCGGCCGGACAAGACGTGAGCACCGAATGCTCGGTGCTGGATACACCGCCGGACTCCCCGGCGGCTGATGCTTGACGGTGTTTCCGACGCCCCTTTAAACGGGGCCGAAACACCAGCGAATGGCGTGAATCTCACGCGCAATGGGCCGCATTATACATAAATCAAAAGGTCGTCCCGAAAAGCACCCCCCGAGGACCATTGATTCTCACTATGGACGTAACAATCGACATGCTCCGGGAATGCCCGCACCCTGACATCGCGACGCGCGTCGCGCGCACGGCAAGCGGCCCGCGCGACCGGTACAATCGCTCCTTTTAGCCGCCGGTGTTCCCATGAAAGTCACGCTCATTCCGGTCACGCCGTTCCAGCAGAACTGCTCGCTGCTCGTCTGCGAGAAGACGGGGCGCGCCGCCGTCGTCGATCCGGGCGGCGATCTCGACCGGATCGAACAGGAAGTCGCGCGGCAGAACGTGCAGGTCGAGAAGGTGCTGCTCACGCACGGGCACATCGATCACTGCGCGGGCGCAAAGACACTCGCGACGCACTACGGCGTGCCGATCGAGGGGCCGCAGGAAGAGGAGCGCTTCTGGATCGAGAAGCTGCCGATGCAGAGCGAGCGCTTCGGCTTTCCGGCCGCCGAAACCTTCGAGCCGGACCATTGGCTGAACGACGGCGACACCGTGCAGTTCGGCGACGAAACGCTCGAGGTCTATCACTGCCCGGGCCACACGCCCGGCCACGTCGTCTTCTTCAGCCGTGCGCACCGCATCGCGATCGTCGGCGACGTGCTGTTCGCGGGCTCGATCGGCCGCACCGATTTCCCGCGCGGCAATCACGCGGATCTCGTCCGCTCGATCAAGGAAAAGCTGTGGCCGCTCGGCGACGACGTCACGTTCGTGCCGGGCCACGGCCCCGTCTCGACATTCGGCGACGAGCGCCGCACGAACCCGTTCGTGTCCGACAAGGTATTCGGATGAACCAGACCGCCATTCCGGAAATCTACGTCAGCACCGACGTGGAGGCCGACGGCCCGATTCCCGGCCCGCACTCGATGCTGAGCTTCGCGTCGGCCGCCTACACCGAGGACAAGCAACTGATCGCGACGTTCTCGGCCAACCTCGACACGCTGCCCGGCGCGCAGGCGCATCCGGTACAGGCCGCATGGTGGAAGACCGAGCCCGACGCATGGGCCGCCTGCCGGCGGGACCTGCAGGCGCCCGAGGCGGCGCTGGTCGCGTACGTCGAGTGGGTCGAGGCGCTGCCCGGCAAGCCGGTGTTCGTCGCGATGCCCGCCGGCTTCGATTTCACGTTCATGTTCTGGTACATGATGCGGTTCGCGGGGCGGTGCCCGTTCTCGTGGTCGGCGCTCGACATCAAGACGCTCGCGTTCGCGATGACGGGCCTGCCGTACCGCAAGGCGATCAAGCCGCGCTTTCCGAAGCACTGGTTCGACGACCATCCGCACACGCATGTCGCACTCGACGATGCGATCGAGCAAGGCGCGCTGTTCTGCAACATGCTCGCCGACCTGCGTCGCCAGCAGGCCGCGCTCGCGGGCCTCGCCGCGTCGGACACCGATCGGTCGGAGCCCACGGAGGCAGGACAAATTGCCACGGATCCGCGAACAAATTAGCGAATCCCGCTCAACATTGCGACTCCAGATTGCCTTTCCTTCCCCGGCCCTCTAACATTCAGCGTGTTGTAGTTGCCGCATGGAGGCGCAGGTGACGCTCGATTCCTTTTCGCAAAAAATCCTTCGCCTGTTGCAGCTCGACGCGCGCCGTTCCGTACAGGAAATCTCCGACCAGGTCGGCCTGTCGAGTACGCCATGCTGGCGCCGCATCAAGGACATGGAGCAATCGGGCGTGATCCAGCGCTACACGGCGCTGCTCGATCGCGAGAAGCTCGGCCTGCACGTCTGCGCGCTCGCGCATGTCCACCTGACCCGGCACAACGAAGGCGGCGTCGAGCAGTTCGAGCGCGAGATCTCGACCTGCCCGGAAGTCACCGAGTGCTACAGCACGACCGGCGAGGCCGATTACATCCTCAAGATCGTCGCGCCGGACATCAAGGCCTACGACGTGTTCCTGCACGAGCGCATCTTCAAGATCCCGGCCGTGTCGCAGGTGCGCACGAGCGTCGTGCTGCGCGAGATCAAGTTCGACACGCAATTGCCGCTGTAACGCACGGCCGCGCGCGAACGCGCCGCCGTGGCCGGCGGCCGCTCACGCCTGCACGGGCATCGTGCGCGTGAAGCCGATCCGGTGCGCGCCGAACTCGCGCCGCAGCGCATCGGCGTCGAGCCGGCCGGCCAGCGCCGCATCGGTGTCGCGCGGATCGCCGGCCAGCGTCACGTCGATCTCGAGCCCCGTACTCAGGTAATGCAGGTCGATCGCCGCCGCGTGCAGCCCGCGCTGCGCGAGCGCGGCCTCGAGCCGCGCCACGATCTCGCCGCGCGGCGGCAGCGCGAGCGCCGGACGGCGCGCCGCGTCGTTCTCGGGGTCGACATGGATCAGCGCATCGAGCACGCGCCGATCGGACAGCACGCGCGCACGCGCGGTCTCGGCGATGTAGTGCCCTTCGGAGACGGAAATCTTCGGGTCGACGAGGATATGCGCGTCGACGAGCGCGGCGTCCCCCATCTTGCGCGTGCGCAGGTCGTGTACGTCGCGCACGCCCGGCGTCGCCGCGAGCAGCGCGCGGATCTCGGTCGCATCGGTCGTATCGAGCGCGCGGTCGGAGAGGTCCTGCAGCGCGTCATAGCCGAAGGTCCAGCCCATGCGCGCGACCATGAAGCCGACGATCGCCGCCGCGATCGGGTCGAGCAGCCGCACGCCGGCCAGGCTGCCGACGATGCCGATCGCGACGACGAGCGACGATGCGGCATCCGAGCGCGCATGCCATGCGTTCGCGACCAGCAACGCCGAGCGGACGCGCCGCGCCTCGCGCAGCATGTAGCGGAACAGCGCCTCTTTCGACACGAGCACCGTCAGCGCGACCAGCAGCGCGGAAAAATGGACGGCCGGGATGTGTCCTAGGTTGACGAGGCGGTCGCCGGCCCGCCACAGCATGCCGACGCCGACCGCGATCAGGATCGCACCGAGAAACAGCGACGCGACGGTTTCGTAGCGGCTATGTCCGTAATTGTGATCGGCGTCCGGCGATGCGCCGCTATGCCGATTCGCAACCAGCACGACAAAATCCGAGATCAAATCGGATATCGAGTGCACACCGTCAGCAATCAATGCCTGCGAATGCGCAATCACGCCGACGACGATCTGAAATGTCGCAAGCACGACATTCAGCACAATACTGACGAACGTACTCTTGCGCGCAACCGCGTGCTTATCAGTGCTCTGCGGGTCGCCGGAAAAAATGGACATGAAATATGAGATATCGGTGGCGGTACGCAATTCTATCAAGCGCACCCCGCAAACCCTGCCAATACCCACAAATTTCTTATTTAAATCAATCGCTTATGCGAACGGGTCGCATTTCCATTCACACCGCACGCTTACATTTTCATGACGAGACAATGCATGCGGCCGCCGCCGGAAACAAAAAAGCCGCGCTCCTCGACGGATACGCGGCTCTTTTGAAGCACAGACAATTTAAACAAATGTTTAAATCGCAAACTGTTCGCGGTTCTTGCCAGCGATCCAGCGCGGCGGCTTGCCACGACCCGACCACGTTGCGCCCGTTTCCGGATCGCGGTATTTCGCGGCAACGCCCGCACGCGGACGGCCGACCTTACCTGCCTTCGCGCGGCTGAGACCGAGTTCGGCGAGCGAAAAGCCGTAGTCGGCAATTTTCTGCTTCACGTCATTCAGCACTTCAGCGTATTCACGCGACTTCGCTTCTTCGATTTGCTTCTCCAGCTTCTCCCGCTGGGCCAGCAGGTCCTTGTAAGAAGACATAGTTTCCCTTTCTATCTGACCAATGGCGCCGGTCTGCAGCCAGCTCACCATTCATGAAATATATGTGCCTCGGATTTTCGAAGGCAGAGATTAGCACAGAAAAGATTTGATTGAAGCGAGACCCGCGAAAATACCGAGATCAAATGTAATTGCCACACGTCATTTTGACCGCTCACGGCCTTTTCTCAAATTTTTACCTTCCTACACAGAGATTAGGACATTAGCGATTGCCTATTAGGCCTATCAACATACGCAATTACCCTGCATTCGAGAAAATCAAAGCTTTCATCGGACGACAGCTTTCCGTAAATCCATCGGCGCGGCAGTGCCGAACGGACAAACCCGGACAAGCCGGCGCCCGCGACGTCACGTCACATCCCGCGCGCATGCGATCAGCCGTTCGCGCAATGCACCGGCATCGGCCGCCGGCGCATCGAACGGCGTGCGAACACGGCGGCCGTCACAGCGCCAGTCGGCGCCGTGGCGATCGACGCCGAGCAATTCGAGCCCGCCGCGGCAGGCCTCGCCGGCATCGTATGGGTTCCACAATGCCTGCTCCTCGTCGAGGGTAAGCGGCGGCAGCGTATCGAGATGCGTGCCGTCGACCCAGCCCATGCGCCCGAAACCGCCGATATAGCGCAACCGCTCGATATCGAGCGCCCAGAACGTGAAATCGCCGAGCGCGAGATAACGCGCGGCGTCGGGCTCGTAACGCAGGTAGCGCGCGGTGACGTGCGGATCGTCGCCGAGCGGCACGAACCGCCCGAGCAGCGTCGCGCGCTCGGCATTCAGCACGTCGCCGCCGGGCGCGTCGACGACGAGGAAGCCCGCCCGCGGATCGGCGGCGAGATTGCGCGTGTGCTCGGCGAGACCGCTCACGAGGATCACGGGCCGATGGCTTGCATCCGGTGCAAACGGAACGACCGTCGGATACGGGTAGCCCTGCGGATCGCGCGCATGGGTGGCGAGCGTGCCGAGCGCGCAGCGGTGCAGCAGATTCAGGGCGAAGGCGGGATCGATGTTCAAGAGGACTCCTGCGGTCGAAGGGCGGCGCATCGGATACGCCGTGCGCTTCGATGTTACCCGCGGGCGCGGTGCGCCGGCCATCGGCCGAACGGCCGGTGCGCTCACGCGCTGCCTAACGACCGAACGGCCATTGCCCGGCAGGATCGTAAGCGCTTCGATAGAATCGGACGGTTCCGACGGGCGCCGCATGCGCCCGTGCATTTTTTCGCGAGTCTTTCCGTGTCCGAATCCTCCTCCCCCGAATCGTCGTCCCCGTTCGCCGCGCCGCCCGACGCGCATCGCGTGCTGTCGCTGCCGGCCCGCCAGCGCGCGCGCGCGGCGTCGATGGCGCTGTTCTTCGTCGCCGGCATGATGTTCGCATCGTGGGGCGTGCACGTGCCGACCGTGCGCGACAAGTTCGCGCTGAGCCCGGGGCTGCTGTCGATCGCGCTGTTCGCGGTCGCCGTCGGCTCGATCGCCGCGATGCTGGTCATCGCGCGCTGGATCGCGCGCGTCGGCTCGCGCACCGCGTGCCTCGCGGGCGGGCTCTCGATGTCCGCATGCGCGGCGCTGATCCTCGTCGTGCCCGACTACGGGATGCTGCTCGCCGTGCTCGCGGTGTTCGGCTTCTCGATGGCGACGCTCGACGTCGCGATGAACGCCGAGGCCAGCGCGGTCGAGATCGCGCTCGGCAAGCCGATCATGTCGTCGCTGCACGGCATGTTCAGCATCGGCGGGATGGCGGGCGCGGCCGCCGGCGGCGCACTGCTGTCGGCCGGCATGGCGCCGGCCGTGCATCTCGCCCTCGCGGCGGCGACCAGCGCCACGGTGCTCGTGGTCGCAAGCCCGGCCGTGCTGCCGCACGTGCCGCACCACGAGCACGCGCACGGCAGCGCCAATCGCTGGCGCTCGCCCGCGCTGTGGATGCTCGGCGGCATCGCGCTCGTCGCGCTGATCGCCGAAGGTGCGATGTACGACTGGGCGACGGTCTACATGCGCGACGTCGTCGCGGCGAGCCCCGCGCTCGCGAGCGCCGCGTATGCGGCGTTCTCGGGCGGGATGGCCGTCGCGCGCTTCGCGGGCGACGCCGTGCGCGCCCGCTTCGGCGCACCGCAGCTCGTGTTCGCGAGCGCATCGCTTGCCTGCGCGGGGATGATCGGCGCGCTGCTGCTGCCGTATCCGGCCGCCGTGCTGAGCGGCTTCACGCTGATGGGCCTCGGCCTCGCGAACATGATGCCGGTGCTGTTCGCGGCCGCCGCGCGCGTGAAAGGCATCCACGCGGCCGAAGGGCTCGCGCACGTGGCCGGGCTCGCGTACTTCGGCATGCTGTTCGGCCCGGTCATGATCGGCGCGGTCGCGCAGGCCGCGAACCTGACGATCGGCCTGTCCGTCGTCGCGCTGTGCGCGGCGCTCGTCGCGGCAATCGCGCCGAAGGTGCTCGCGCGCCTGAAGATCTGACGGCGCGGCGCACGCCCGTCAATGAAAGAAAGCGCGCATGCGTTGCCGCATGCGCGCTTTCGCCCCTACTGTTGGCCGCAGCTTGCGTTACATCTTCACTTCGTCCAGCAGCGACTTCTTGCCGTTCTTGTAGTTGTACAGCGAGATCACGCCGTGCTGCAGGTCGCCCTTCGAGTCGAAGGTCGTCGTGCCGATCACGCCCGAGTAGTTCGTCGCCGGCATCGCGGCGAGGATCTTGGCCGGATCCGTCGAGTTCGCGCGCTTCATCGCATCGACGATGATGTACACGGCGTCATACGTGAACGGCGCGTAGATCTGGATCGGCTGGCCGAAGCGCTTCTCGTACTTCGACTTGAACGCCGCGCCGCCCGACATCTTCTCGAGCGAAGCACCGGCTTCCGAGCACACCACGTTGTCGGTCGCGTCGCCGGCCAGGTCGGCCAGCTTTTCCGTGCACACGCCGTCGCCCGCGAAGATCTTCGCGCGCAGGCCGAGCTGCTTCGCCTGCTTCGCGAACGGGCCGCCGGTGGCGTCCATGCCGCCGTACATGATCGCGTCCGGATTCTCACCCTTGATCTTGGTCAGAATCGCGCGGAAGTCGACCGCCTTGTCGTTCGTCGCGTCGTGCGACATCACCTTCAGGCCGAGCGCCTTGGCCTTCTTCTCGAACTCGTTCGCGAGACCCTGGCCGTAAGCGGTCGAATCGTCGACCACCGCCACGCTCTTGATGCCCTTCGAATGCGCGTAGTTCGCGAGTGCCGGGCCCTGCTGCGCATCGGTGGCCACCACGCGGTACGTGGTCTTGAAGCCCTGCTGCGTGTAGGCCGGGTTGGTCGCCGACGGCGAGATCTGCACGATGCCCGCATCGCTGTAGATCTTCGAGGCCGGGATCGACGTGCCCGAGTTCAGGTGGCCGACCACCGCGACGACCTTGTCGTCGACGAGCTTCTGCGCAACCTGCGTGGCCTGCCGCGGGTCGGCCGCGTCATCCTGCGGGTCGAGCTGCAGCGTGATCTTCTGGCCGCCGATCGTGAGACCCTTGGCGTTGATCTCCTCGACTGCGAGACGTGCACCGTTTTCGTTGTCCTTGCCCAGGTGTGCAATGCCGCCCGTCAACGGTGCGACGTGGCCGATCTTGACGACTTGATCGGCTGCCGCGTTGCCTGCGGCTGCAGCGCACAGCATCGCGGCCGCGGTGATCGGCAACAGCTTTTGCATCTTGATATTCATGTAAGTCTCCAGTTTCGGTCCCAATAAACGCCATCGCCCGGTGCCCCGCTTCCATCCCTGTGTTGCAATCACTGGACGATTCGCCGGTTGCATCGTTCATGCACTTGGCCTCAAGCACGTGAAAACCGCCGCTTTTAGCGGCCGCCCGTCCGTACTTGCGCGCAAGTGTAGGTGATCAAATTAATTTGTGGGACTTTTTTGGGGTAGTGGTAACACTACCGATATGCGCACTTTGGAACGACTCCTCGAATATCGCCGCGAGCCCCGCCGGATAAGGGTTTCCGCTAATTTTCAGCCGCTTCCGGAAAGGTCGTTTCAATGCATTCCCGGGACATTTCGATTCGGTATTTTGTGCCCGGGATCATTGAATGAAACGCGCGTGACAACGCGCGTTTCGTCATTGGATATGCACCATTCGAACGGCGGCGCGGCGGCCGTTCAGCCCGCCAGTGCGCGCCATTCGGCGTCGAGCGCGGCGACGAGCTGCGCGGTCGACAGCGCATCGCCGCGCCGCCGCGCGAGCGGCGCACCCTGCCCGGCCCACAGCGACAGGTAGTCGCCGTCGTTCGCGCGCGCGGCGGCCTGGCGCAGCGGCTGCGTCAGCGCGTTCTGCACCGGATACGGCGCGACGTCGGCCATGCGCTCGCCGAGCCGGGCCATCAGCGTGTTGCGCAGCCCGCGTGCGTGACGGCCGGTAATCGCGCGCGTGACCTGGGTCGACGTATCGGCGCTCGCGAGCAGACGCGCCTTCCAGTCCGCCGCGATCGGGCTTTCCGTGCAGGTGAGGAACGCGGTGCCGAGTTGCGCGCCCTGCGCGCCGAGCGCGAGCGCGGCCGCGATCCCGCGGCCGTCCATGATGCCGCCCGCAGCCAGCACGGGCAGGCCCGTCGCGTCGACGAGCTGCGGCACGAGCGCGAACGTGCCGATCAGCGCCTCGTCGGCGGAACCGATGAACGTGCCGCGATGGCCACCCGCCTCGGCGCCCTGCGCGGACAGCGCATCGGCGCCGGCCGCCCGCCACGCGAGCCCCTCGGCCACGTGGGTCGCGGTGCCGATCACGTAGGTGCCGGCGGCCTTCAGGCGCGCGACGTCGGCCGCGTCGAGCACGCCGAACGTGAAGCTCGCGACCGGCACACGCAGCGCCACGAGCGCGTCGAGCTGCGCGCGGAAGTCCGGCGCGTAGCGCGCGGGCGCCTCGCCCGGCGGCAAGCCGAACGCCGCGTTCAGCGGATCGATCGCGGCCAGCGCGCGGGCGACGGTCGCCGCGTCGGGCGCGGCGTCCGGCAGTACGAACAGGTTGATCGCGAACGGGCGATCGGTTGCGGCGCGGATGGCCGCGACGTCGGCCGCCAGGCGCTCGGGCGCGAACGCGGCGGCGCCGAGACTGCCGAGCGCGCCGGCATTCGATGCGGCGGCGACCATCGCGGCCGTGGTCGCGCCGACCATCGGCGCCTGCACGAGCGGCAGGCGCAGGCCGAAGCGTTCGGAAAAGGGCGTGGAAAAAGAACGGGAAGACATGGCGAATCCTTCGATGACGAGGGGCGAAAGCGCTTTGTAAAAGCCGACTCATCGACTCTATCGAAGCCCCGCGGCGCCGAAAAATGAATAATCGAGATCGAAACGATCGCTGCGCGAGAAGCGGCGCGCACCCTGCACCGCCCCACGATTGGTGGCACACTAGGCCGCCCTCTTCCACCCCGGGGGCGCGTCTCGCGCACCCCGTTCGCCAGGAGTTCAGAACGTGACTGCCCAATGGATCGACATCCCGACCGGTAACGACAGCTTCGGCGGCTATCTCGCGCTGCCCAAGCGCGGCAAGGGCCCTGCCGTCATCATCATCCAGGAGATCTTCGGCGTGAACTCGCACATCCGCGCGGTCGCCGACCAGTACGCGTCCGACGGCTTCGTCGCGCTCGCGCCGGACGTGTTCTGGCGCACGCAGCCGCGCGTCGAGCTGACCTATGAAGGCGCGGATCGCGACAAAGGCATCGAGCTGATGAAGAAGACCGACGTGGGTCTCGCGGTCGCGGACATCGGCGCGGCGGCCGACGCGTTGCGCGCACGCGCCGAAGTGGCCGGCAAGATCGCCGCGATCGGCTACTGCTTCGGCGGCCAGCTCGCGTACCGCACGGCCGCGACCGGCAAGCTCGACGCGGCGGTCGCCTACTACGGCGGCGGCATCCAGAATGCGCTCGACCTTGCCGGCGGGATCACGCAACCGATCCTGTTCCACTACGCGGAAAACGACCACGGCATCCCGCTCACGGCCGTCGACCAGGTGAAGGCCGCGTTCGCCGGCCGCGGGCACGCGTCGTTCCACGTGTATCCGGGCGCCGAGCACGGCTTCAACTGCACGGACCGCGCGTCGTACAACCAGCGCGCGTCGGCGCTCGCGCATGGCCGCACGCTGACGTTCCTCGCCGAGCACCTGTAAATACAATACGCGCGGCCGCGGGCCCCTCGCGCCGGGCCCGCGTTATGCTCCCATCATCGCCACAGGTCACAACGGGGGTGACTGCGATGCACTCTGACTATCTCGCGCATGACGCGATCGGCCTCGCCGCGCTGGTGCGCGAACGCAAGGCGAGCCCGCGCGAACTGCTCGACGCCGCGATCGGCCAGGCCGAAGCGGTCAACGGCGCGATCAACGCGATCGTGCTGCAGGACTACGATGCCGCGCGCCAGCGGGCGGCCGCCGCCCAGGATGGCGGCGCCGACGCGCCGTTCGCCGGCGTCCCGTATCTCGTCAAGGATCTCGGCGCGGCGGTCGCCGGGTTGCCGCTGTCGATGGGCAGCCGGCACTACCGGTATTTCGTGCCGAGCGACGATTCGCCGGTGATCGCGCGAAGCCGTGCGGCCGGTTTCAACGTGTTCGGCAAGACCAACACGTCGGAAATCGGCCAGATGCCCTACACGGAGCCCGAACTGTTCGGCGCGTGCCGCAACCCGTGGAATCTGGACCACACGCCCGGCGGCTCGAGCGGCGGGGCCGCCGCCGCCGTCGCGGCCGGCATCGTGCCGCTTGCGCATGCGTCCGACGGCGGCGGCTCGATCCGCATTCCCGCATCGTGTTGCGGGCTGTTCGGCCTGAAACCGAGCCGCAACCCGGTGCTCGTCGATCAGCCGTCGAACGGCGAGCTGGTCGTCCAGCATGCGGTCGCGCGCAGCGTGCGCGACAGCGCGCTGCTGCTCGACGTGACGACCGGCCAGACGCTGCCGCCCGGCGCGCCCGGCACCTTCCTCGGCGAGCTCGACACGCCGCCCGGCGCGCTGCGGATCGGCCTCGTGACCGACCCGATGCTCGCGCCGGCGCTCGCCGACGACACGCGCGCGGCGCTCGACGACGCGGCCGCGCTGCTCGAATCGCTCGGCCACCATGTCGAGCCGGCCACGCTGCACGTCGACTACGCGCGTACGGCCGAAACCTTCCTCACGCTGTGGGCGACGATCGCCGAGGAGATGGTGCTCGGCGCGCGCGCGCTGACCGGCCGCGCGCCGCGGCGCGGCGAATTCGAAGCCGCGACGTGGGCGATGGCGGTGGTCGGCCGGCGCCTCGCGCGCACGCGGCTGCCGGACGTGCTCGAATGGCAGCGCCAGCTCACGGTGCAGGTCGCCGGCCTCGTGTCGCGCTACGACGCGATCCTGTGCGCATCGCTCGCGGGGCCGCCGGTGAAGATCGGCGAATTGCAGCCGACCCCGTTCGAATCCGTGCAGATGAAGGTGCTCGCGGCGCTGCCGGTGAAACCGCTGCTGAAGGAAATGCTCGCGAAGTCGTCGGAAAAGGCCTTCACGTGGGCCGGCTGCACCGAGCTGTTCAACCTGACCGGCCAGCCGGCGATGTCGGTGCCGCTCTACTGGAATGCGCGCGGGCTGCCGATCGGCGTGCAGTTCGCCGCGCGTCACGCCGACGACGCGCTGCTGCTGAGGCTCGCGCGGCAGCTCGAACAGGCGCGGCCGTGGTTCGATCGCCGCCCGCCGCTGATGACGGCGCGGCGCTGACGCGCACGGCCTCGCCGCACCTCGAAAAAAAGCCCCGCCGGTGTTGCCGGCGGGGCTTTCGCGCATGCAGTTGCCTGACGGCGCCTATCCGGCGAGCCGTTCGCAGATCGTTCGCGTCGCGGCCGCCGTGTTCAGCGTATAGAAGTGCAGCCCCGGCACGCCCGCATCGACCAGACGCTGGCACAGGCCCGTGACGACGTCCGCGCCGAACGCGCGGATCGACTCGCGATCGTCGCCGAAGCTCTCGAGCCGGCGCGCGATCCAGCGCGGCACTTCGGCGCCGCACATCTCGGAGAAGCGCATCAGCTGCGAGAAGTTCGTGATCGGCATGATGCCCGGCACGATCGGCACGTCCACGCCGAGCTTGCGCGCGTCGTCGACGAAGCGGAAATACGCATCGGCGTTGAAGAAGTACTGCGTGATCGCGGAATTCGCGCCGGCCTTCACCTTGCGCGCGAAATTCTCGAGATCGGCCTTCGGCGAACGCGACTGCGGGTGGTACTCCGGATAGCCGGCGACCTCGATGTGGAACCAGTCGCCGTGCTCGGCACGGATGAAACTGACGAGCTCGGACGCGTAGCGCAGCTCGCCGACCGCCCCCATCCCCGACGGCAGGTCGCCGCGCAGCGCGACGATATGCCGGATGCCGTACGAGCGGTACTGGTCGAGGATCGCGCGCAGGCTGTCGCGCGACGAGCCGATGCACGACAGGTGCGGCGCGGCCTCGAGGCCGTCCTTCTGCATGTCGAGCACGGTATCGAGCGTGCCCTGCTGCGTCGAGCCGCCGGCGCCGAACGTCACGGAGACGAATTTCGGCTGCAGCGGCAGCAGTTGCGCGCGCGTGGCGCGCAGCTTCTCGACGCCGTCCGCCGTCTTCGGCGGGAAGAATTCAAACGAAAGTTCGATCGGTTTCATGATTCGGTGGGAGCAGGCGCCGGCCTCAGCCGATGTCGCGCTGACCGAAGATCAGCGCGGACAGCAGCCACGACACGATGCTGTACAGGATCGAACCGAAGAACGCGGACCAGAAGCCCGACACCTCGAAGCCCTTCAGCAGCGACGACGCGAACCAGAAACACAGCGCGTTCACGACGAGGATGAACACCCCGAGCGTGACGATCGTGACGGGCAGCGTCAGCAGGATCAGCACCGGGCGGATCACCGTATTGATCAGGCCGAGCACGACCGCGACGATCAACGCCGTGCCGAAGCTCTTGATGTGGATCGACGGCACGAGATAGGTGATGATCAACAGCGCGAGCGCGTTGATGACCCAGGTGAGGATGACGCTCATGAAGTGCTCCGGTTCGATGGTCGATCGGTACGATCAATGACCGCCGCGGGCGCCCGAAGGCGCGCCGCGGCGGCCGGCGATCCGGCGCCGCGGCGGCGGCGCAACGGATCAGTAGCGGTAGTGGTTCGGCTTGAACGGGCCTTCCTTCCCGACGCCGATGTACGAAGCCTGCTCGTCCGACAGCACGGACAGGTTCGCGCCGATACGCGCGAGGTGCAGGCGCGCCACCTTTTCATCGAGATGCTTCGGCAGCACGTACACCTTGTTCTCGTACTGTTCGCCGCGCGTGAACAGCTCGATCTGCGCGAGCGTCTGGTTCGCGAACGAGTTCGACATCACGAACGACGGGTGGCCGGTCGCGCAGCCGAGGTTCACGAGGCGGCCTTCCGCCAGCAGGATCACGCGCTTGCCGTCCGGGAAGATGATGTGGTCGACCTGCGGCTTGATGTTTTCCCACTGGTACTGGCGGGTCGACGCGACGTCGATTTCCGAGTCGAAGTGACCGATGTTGCAGACGATCGCGTTGTGGCGCATCGCCTTCATGTGGTCGTGGTTGATCACGTGGTAGTTGCCGGTCGCCGTCACGAAGATGTCGGCCTTGTCGGCCGCGTATTCCATCGTCACGACGCGGTAGCCTTCCATCGCCGCCTGCAGCGCGCAGATCGGATCGATTTCGGTGACCCACACGGTCGCGCCCAGACCGCGCAGCGACTGCGCGCAACCCTTGCCCACGTCGCCGTAGCCCGCGACGACCGCGACCTTGCCCGCGATCATCACGTCGGTCGCGCGCTTGATGCCGTCGACCAGCGATTCACGGCAGCCGTACAGGTTGTCGAACTTCGACTTCGTGACCGAATCGTTCACGTTGAACGCCGGGAACGGCAGGCGGCCGTCCTTTTCCATCTGGTACAGGCGGTGCACGCCGGTCGTGGTTTCCTCGGTCACGCCCTTGATGTGCGCGAGGCGCTTCGAGTACCAGTTCGCGTCGATGTCGAGGTGCTTCGCGATCGACTTGTACAGCGCGACTTCTTCCTCGTTGGTCGGCTTCGCGATCGCCGAACGGTCCTTCTCGGCCTTCGAGCCGAGGATCAGCAGCAGCGTTGCGTCGCCGCCGTCGTCCAGGATCATGTTCGCGAATTCGCCGTTCGGCCATTCGAAGATGCGGTGCGAGTACTCCCAGTACTCGTCGAGCGACTCGCCCTTGTACGCGAACACCGGCGTGCCGGCCTCGACGATCGCGGCCGCGGCGTGATCCTGCGTCGAGAAGATGTTGCACGAGGCCCAGCGGACGTCCGCGCCGAGCGCCTTCAGCGTCTCGATCAGCACGCCCGTCTGGATCGTCATGTGCAGGGAACCGGCGATGCGCGCGCCCTTCAGCGGCTGCTGCGCCTTGTATTCGTCGCGAATCTGCACGAGGCCCGGCATTTCGGTCTCGGCGATGTTCAGTTCCTTGCGGCCCCAGCCGGCCAGTGCCAGATCGGCGACGACGTAATCCTTGGAAGCCTGGGTATCGATAATGGCGTTCATCACGCCCTCCTTTCTAAAAAGTTTCTAGATTGGTGACGTGAGCGCCGTTCAGGAAGCGGGGCCGGCGCATTCGCCGGCTGCTTGGTGAAGCTTTCCGAGCCTGGCGGGCCTGGGACGGCCCGTCGCAACGCTCCTCGGAAAACGGGAAGGATTGTAGCAAATCGGCGCGCGGAATGCGCATCCGCGCGCGCGACCGCCACGAAAGGGTCAGGACTCGGCGCCGACCCACGCCTGTTCGCGCAGCCGTGCGCGCAGGCGCGCGACGGCCTGGCTGTGCAACTGGCACACGCGCGATTCGCTCACTTCGAGCACCGCGCCGATCTCGCGCAGATTCAGACCCCGCTCGTAGTACAGCGACATCAGCAGCTTCTCGCGCTCGGGCAGCCGCTCGATCGCCTCGACGAGCGCCTCGCGCAGGTGCTCGTCGAGCAGCGCCGACAGCGGGTCGGCGTGATCGACGCGGTAGCGGTCGAGAAACGGCTCGTCGTCGGCCGCGCGATCGAAATCCTCGTAGTAGATGAGCTGGCTGCCGTGCAGGTCCTGAAGCATCCCCTGGTATTCGTCGAGCGGCATGTTCAGGTGCTGCGCGATCTCGGCCTCGCTCGCCGAGCGACCGAGATGCTGCTCGACCTGGTGCACCGCCTGCTCGACCTCGCGCGACGTCTTGCGCAGGCTGCGCGGCAGCCAGTCGTTGCTGCGCAGCTCGTCGAGCATCGCGCCGCGGATGCGCTGCGTCGCGTAGGTCTCGAACTGCGCGCCCTGGTCTTCCTTGTAGCGGCCGGCGGCATCCATCAGGCCGATCATGCCGGCCTGGATCAGGTCGTCGAGATCGACGCTCGCCGGCATCTTCGCGACGAGCTGCAGCCCGAGACGACGCACGAGCGGCGCATATTGCGCGAGCACGTCGGCCTGGGACATCTTTCCTTGAGCGTTGTACATCATGGCTCTCTCCTTCCGGTGGCGCTCATGCGGCGTGTGCCGCGCCCGCCTCGTACGACGGCTTGCCGCCCGCGTGGACGGCGCGCCCCGCGCCCGGACCCGGACGCATCGGCCAGTACAGCAGATCGGCGGCAATCTGCCGGTAGTCGCGCGCGGCCGCCGACGACGGAAACGCGTCGACCGCCGCCCGCATCAGCTCGCGCGCATGCTCGACGAGCTGATCCGCGCTCACGCAGCCTGCATCGGCGATCGACACCGTCAGGTAGCGGCTCGCGACGCCCGCGAGGTTGTCGAACGCGACCTTCGCGTCCGCATGGCTGCCGACCTGGTTGGTCAGCACGCGGAACTGCGCGAACGCATGGGCGAAATGCAGCCGCTTCATGCACGCGTACGCCTCGGTGATCGCCTGCGCGGCAACCCGCGTGACGATCAGCACGTCGTGCGCCTCGCGCGCGAGCGCCGAGAACGCGCCGTCGGCGCCGAGTTGCGCGTCGACGAGGACGATGTCGGCCGGGCCGTCGATGAAGTCGCTCAGCTGCGCATCGGTATAGCCGGCGCGCGCGAACCGCGCGGCCGCGCACAGGCCGAACCCGGCCGCCACCCGCGTGCGCTCGCCTTCGCGCAGCCACGCGCCCGCAAGGGTCGCGCTGGCCGAATGCACGTCGGCGCGCTCGTCGACGACGAGCACGTCCTTGCCGAGCGACGCGAGCGCCGCCGCCAGGTTCACGACGGTGGACGTGCAGCCGACGCCCGCCGGCCCGCCCGCCACCGCAACGATCCGCGATGTGCGCCCGGCCAGCAGGCGCCGCAATCCTTCAGCCTGGTCGATGATCCGTTTATCCAAATCGCACCTCGTGCAGCTCGGCGGTGGAACGTGCGGTCAGCGCGGACAGCAGCGTCGGCATGTCCTCGTCTTGCGGGACGAAGGGCGAACCGTCGCGCGGTACGCAGAACGCGCTCTTCAGCAGGAATCGGGTCGAGGCGACGTACAGGTTCTCCGGCACCTTCTGGCCGGTCGACACGTAGTGGACCGGCAGCTTGTAGCGGATCACCGTGTCGAGCACGCCGCCGAGGTGGGTCGCCTCGTCGAGCTTGGTGAGGATGCAGCCGGCCAGATCCGGATGCTCGCCGGCGCTGCGGTAGGCCTGCACGACTTCGTTGAGCGTGTCGCCATGGCTGGTCGCGTTGAGCAGCAGCAGGCGCTGCACCGGCGCGTTCGCGCCGTGCAGCATCGCGATCTGGTCGGATACCGCGCGGTCGCGCTGGCTCATGCCGATCGTGTCGATCAGCACGATGTGCTTGTTGCGCAGCTCGGACAGCGCGAGCGCGAGATCGCCCGCATCCTTCACCGCGTGCACCGGCACGCCGAGAATCCTGCCGAAGATGCGCAGCTGCTCGTGGCCGCCGATCCGGTAGCTGTCGGTGGTCAGCAGCGCGACCTTGCTCGCGCCGAAGCGCATCACGCAGCGCGCGGCCAGCTTCGCGGTGGTGGTCGTCTTGCCGACGCCCGTCGGCCCCATCAGCGCGAATACGCCGCCGCGCTCCATCAGCGCATCCTCGCTGTCGAGCACCGGCAGGTTCGCCGCGAGCACCGACTGCGCCCACTCGGCGGCCTGTTCGAAGCTCTGCATGTCATCGCCGGACGGCAGGTTGTCGACCAGCATCCGCACGAGCTGCGCGGAGAAGCCGGCGGCAAACAGGTGCTTCGTCAGCGCGCCATGCACGGCGCTGCGGCGCTGGCGGTCGTGCCACATCAGGCTGTCGAACTGCTCGTCCATCCGCCCGCGCAGTTCGCCGAGCTCCTGCATCACCGTGTCATTGACGATCCGCTCGATGCGCGACTTCACCGCATCGGCCACCGCGGCGGCCGTGTCGGCGGACAGGCGCGTGCGCTCGGCCGCCCGCGCGGCCTGCGCGGCGCTCGCTTCCTGCGCGCGCACGGCGGCGGCCGGCATCCGGCGTTCGGCGTCGCGCACGATCTCGCGCGCCCAGTCGGGCGGCGTCGCGCTCGCGGCCGGCTGCGGCTGCGGCGCGGGCGCGCTCGCTTGCGGCGCGGCGGGCGTCGCCTGCGCGCGCGCGATCAGCGCGTCGCGCTGCTGCGTCAGGCGTTTCGCGTGCTCGACCAGCCACGGCGCGGGTTCGGAAGCAGGGGCCGGCGTACCGGCGGCCGGCGCGGCGGCAGCAGGTGCCGCGATCGACGGCGCGGCCGCGTCCGGCGCGTCCACGTCGCCCGCCGGCAGGTGCGCCGCTGTCTCGTCCGCCTCGGCGCTCGCGCCGAAGACCGACGAGAACACGTCCGGCAGCCCGCCTTCGTCGGCGGCGTACGGATTGACGGCCGGGCGGCCCAGCGCCGCACCCGGGCGCGACACGATGCCCGGCACCGCGGCGGCCGGCACGGATTCCGGCAGCCGCGGCATGGCGAGCCGCGGCCGCACCGCGGCCGGCGGCGCCACGGCGGCGAGGTCCGAATCGGCGAGGGCGACGATTTCCACGCTGCCGTCATCGAGCGTGCGGTTCGACAGCACGACCGCGTCGGCGCCGAGCGCCTCGCGCACGAGACGGAGGGCGTCGCGGCTCGTAGCGCCGGTGAATTTGCGAATGTTCAAGCGGAACCCCCGATGACGTTAACGACTTTGATCGTGCGTGTGTCCGGCACTTCGGCATACGACAGCACTTTCAATTGCGGCAGGCTGCGGCGCAGGAAACGCGCGAGCATCGCGCGCAGCGCGTGCTGCACGAGCAGCACGGGCGGCAGCCCGAGATTCTGTTGACGCAGCATCGCCTGCTGCGTACCGGTCAGAAGGTTGTGCGCCAGGCCGGGCTCGAGGCCCGGATTCGCGCCGGTGGCGAGCGCCTGCGACAGCACGCGCTCGAGATTCGAATCGAGGCCCATCACCTGCATCTCGCCCACGCCCGGATACCACTGCTGCGTGATCGCGCGACCGAGCGCGAGCCGCACCGCGGCGGTGATCTCGAACGCGTCGCCGCGGCCCGCATGTTCGGACACGGCCTCGAGGATCGTGCGCATGTCGCGGATCGGCACGCCTTCCTCGAGCAGGTTCTGCAGCACTTTCTGCAGCGTCGTCAGCGAGATCGTCTTCGGCACGAGGTCCTCGACGAGCGACGGCGCGTCCTTGCCGGTGCGCTCGACGAGCGCCTGCACTTCCTGGCGGCCGAGCAGCTCGGCCGCGTGCTGGACCACGAGATGGTTCAGGTGCGTCGCCACGACCGTGCTCGCGTCGACCACCGTGTAGCCGTACACCTGCGCCTGTTCGCGCATCGCGACGTCGATCCACACGGCCGGCAGCCCGAACGCGGGGTCCTGCGTGACGGCGCCCGGCAGCGCGGCCGTGACCTGGCCCGGGTTGATCGCGAGCCACTGGCCCGGGAACACTTCGCCGACGCCGATCTCGACGCCCTTCAGCGCGATCCGGTACGCGTTCGGCCGCAGTTCGAGGTTGTCGCGGATATGGATCACCGGCGGCAGGAAGCCGATTTCCTGCGCGAATTTCTTGCGGATGCTCTTGATGCGCTTGAGCAGTTCGCCGTCGCTGTTCCTGTCGACGAGCGGGATCAGCCGGTAGCCGACTTCCAGCCCGAGCGGGTCGATCAGCTGCACGTCGTCCCAGGTCGCCTCATGGCTGTCGGACGGCAGCGCCGCGGGCGGCGCGATGTCCGTCACGTCGCCGGCCGCCTTGCGGGCCGCCGCGCGGCGGGTCTGCGTGCGCGCCAGCCAGATCGCGCCGCCGCCGAGCGCGAGGAACGCGAAGTGCGGCATCCCCGGGATCAGCCCCATCAGCACGATGATCGCGCCGGTGATCGTCAGCACGCGCGGGTTCGTGAACAGCTGGCCGGTGATCTGCGTGCCGATGTCCTCGTCGGTCGCGACGCGCGACACGATCACGCCGGCCGCGGTCGAGATCACGAGCGACGGGATCTGCGCGACGAGGCCGTCGCCGATCGTCAGCAACGTGTAGTTGGTGCCGGCCGCGGCGAAGCTCATGTCGTGCTGGACCATCCCGACGATCAGGCCGCCGATCACGTTGATCGCCATGATGATCAGGCCGGCGATCGCGTCGCCGCGCACGAACTTCGACGCACCGTCCATCGAGCCGTAGAACTCGGCTTCCTGCGCGACGGACTGGCGGCGCTTGCGGGCCTGTTCCTCGTTGATCAGGCCGGCGTTCAGGTCGGCGTCGATCGCCATCTGCTTGCCGGGCATCGCGTCGAGCGTGAAGCGCGCGGACACTTCGGCGATCCGCCCCGCGCCCTTCGTGATCACCATGAAGTTGATGATCATCAGGATCACGAACACGACGATGCCGACCGCGAAGTTGCCACCGACGAGGAAGTGGCCGAACGCCTCGATCACCTGGCCGGCCGCGTCCGGCCCGGTGTGGCCTTCGAGCAGCACGACGCGCGTCGACGCGACGTTCAGCGACAGGCGCAACAGCGTCGAGAACAGCAGCACGCTCGGGAACGCCGCGAAATCGAGCGGCTTCATCGTGTACATGCTGACGAGCAGCACCATCACCGACAGCGCGATGTTGAACGTGAACAGCAGATCCAGCAGCAGCGGCGGCAGCGGCAGGATCATCATCCCCAGGATCATGCAGATGAGGATCGGGCCCGCGAGCGCGCGCAGGTTGGTACCCGCGAGCATGTTCGGGCGCTTCGCGAACAGTCCGGTCGGCGTGCTCATGCGGCGGCCCCCGGCGTGCCGTTGCGACCCGGCTTGCCGAGCGAGTCTTCGGCTTCCTCGCGTTCGTCGTCGGTGGACACCGACGCGCCCTTGTCGAGTTCGGCCGGCACGTCGAGATCGACCGGCACCGCCGGGAACGCGCCGCCTTCCGAACGGAAGCGCTTGAGCTGGTAGACCCACGCGAGCACTTCGGCGACGGCCGCGTACAGCGAGCCGGGAATCTCGCGCTCGAGTTCGACGTTGTGATACAGCGCACGTGCGAGCGGCGGCGCCTCGAGCAGCGGCACGTTGTGTTCGGATGCGAGTTCGCGGATGCGCGCGGCGACGAGGTTCACGCCCTTCGCGACGACCTTCGGCGCGCGCATCGCGCCGTCCGTGTATTTCAGCGCGACGGCGAAGTGCGTCGGGTTCGTGACGACCACGTCGGCCGTCGGCACGGCCGCCATCATCCGGCGGCGCGCGAGCGCGCGCTGCTGCTGGCGGATCCGCCCCTTCACGTGCGGATCGCCTTCGTTCTCGCGATGCTCGCGCTTCACTTCTTCCTTCGTCATGCGCAACTTCTTGTTGTACTGCCAGATTTGGTAAGGCACGTCGAGCGCGGCGACCACCAGCATCCCGGCGACCGTCGTGCCGCAGCACACCGCGACCAGGTGCAGCGCATCGGGCAGCGCCGCGCCGAGCGGCTGCGTCGCGAGGCCGAGCAGTTCGTCCTTGCTGCGCCAGATCGCGACGCCGCCGACCCCGCCGACGACCAGCGTCTTCGCGACCGACATCCCGAGCTGGATCGGCCCCTGGATCGAGAAGATCCGGCCGAGGCCCGAGATCGGGTTCAGGCGGTCGAACTTCAGCTCGAACGTTTTCTGCGAGATCAGCCAGCCGCCGAGCGCCATCGGCGCGAGCAACGCGGCGAGGCCGGTGAGCGCGAGGAGCGGCAGCAGCGCGGCAAAGCCTTCGAGGCTCGCGCTGCCGGCCGCCGACAGCATCCGGTTCGTGTCGAACGCGGTCGCGCGATCGAACGTGAACGCGCCGCGCAGCATCGCCTGCAGATGGCCACCCGACGGACCGGCGAGCAACCACGCGCCGTAGAACCCGGCCGCGAGCAGCGCGAACGACGCCAGTTCGCGCGAGCGCGCGACCTGCCCCTCCTCGCGCGCCTTCGCACGGCGTCTCGGAGTGGCGGCTTCGGTCTTGTCGAGATCGCTCTCGTCTGCCACGGGGCCTCCAGTCGGGTACGGCGGAATGCCGTTTTCCAGTGACACCGATTATTCATGGAGGCGTCAACCAGCGATCGGTCGAGGAAAGCCGGGAAAGGGGGGTATTTCGGGGAATCGGGCGGGCCGGCGCAAAGCGGGCCGGAACGGGCCGGAACGGCGATACGGCGCGGCGGTCGGCGGGATCGCGAAGCGTCGGTCCCGGGCGGGACGGCGACGGTGTCGGGCGGGGAAATGGTGCAACGCCGCGGCGCAAGCCGCGGGAAAATCGGGCCCCGGCGCGACGCGACGCGCGCCGGGGCAGGCGTCGGTCAGACCGCCGGGATCGGGTCCGCGCCGAAGCGGTTCGGGCCCTCGGTGCCGCGCGAGCACATCCACACGAGCAGCAGGATGCCGCCGATGATCGGAATGAGCCCGATCAGCAGGAACCAGCCCGAGCGGCCCGTATCGTGCAGGCGGCGCACGCTGACCGCGATGCCCGGAATGATCAGGGCCAGCGAAATCAGGAAAATCACGCCGAGCAGCAGCAGCGTGATCACGCCCGCGTCACGGCCCACCGCGCCGATGACCTGGCCGACGATCGACAGAATGCAGCTCAGCAGCGCGAAATACCAGTATTCGGCACGACGCGCCCGGCCTTCGAATGTCGCGTATTTATTAAGTACGGTACGAACGGCTTCAGAGAAATTCATCTTTATTACCCTCCTGTTATATATTGGCACCCCGGAAACAACGCCGGCATTATATGTTTGAATGTCGGCAAGCTCCATCTCTTTTCGCGTGCAGGCCGGCTTGCCCGCCTGTACTGGCCGTCCGCCGGCGCGACGCGGAAACGGCTGCAATAGCGCAACGCCGCGCCACGGGCTTGCGTGCCGCGTCATTTTCACAATCTCGAAAACCTGACAGAAACTGCAGCCCCCGATAATCCTGAATTTGATTACATGCGCATGAAACCGGGTTCGATCGATAATCGGCACGGGCATGCGGGATTCGATTAACCCGCCGGTATTACGCGAACGCGCGAATCGCGCTACCCTTCGCCATTTCCCGGCCGGCCGAACCGCATCATGCTCCGTCATCCGCTCGTCCCGTCGCTGTCGCTCGCCTGCGCGCTGGCCGCCGGCTGCGCGGGCACGCCGGCCCTGCCGCCCGGCGCGCAGGCGCCCGACGCACCGCACCCCGGCACGATCGCCCTGCACGATGCGTGGAACGGCTCGACGAGGACCTTGCGCGCGCAGGACTACTCCGAGAGCTTCACGTTCCGCTGCTTCGACACGCGCGGCGAGCCGACCGAACGGGCGCGCGCGGCATGGTGCGTGCCGGTCGTCGAGATCGAATCGGTGTCGGTCGACGCGGCCGGGCGTGCGGTCGCACCGGCCGACGCGGTGCGGATCGAAAGCACCGCCTACGGGCCCGGCCACCACTTCCTCGACCATACGCTCCTGATGCGCAACGGCCGGCCACCGGCCTAGCGCCGGTTCGCGCCGGGCGCGGGCCGGAGGCCGTTCCCGTGCATCGCGGCCCCGCGCCGCCGGCCGCGACCGGCCGGCGCCGCCTGCAGCGCGCCGGGATCGAGCGTCCGCATCGCCATCGCCTGCGCCATCGCGCGCCCGGCGCGCCGGTTCGCCCGCGATCCGTTCCGTTCATCCGCACGGACACGACTTGCGCCGGCACGCCGGAGCGGTCGCGCCTCCCGCCGCACTGCGCGCGCGTGCTGCGGCCGTCCGGTTCGCTCCGCCGTACGCGCGCGGCGCACGGATAAAAAAAGGGGGCGATTTCTCGCCCCCCTTGCTCCAGCGTACGGCCGCGCCGCGTCAGAACGCGACGAAAGGCGCCGGGCCGCCGCTCGCGGTCTTGTCCATCCCGATGTAGATCGTCCGGCCGTAGAAGTACGGCAGGCCGATGTCGAGCCACGCGGACGAACCGAACGGGCCCGCGATGTCGTTGAACGCAAACGTCGACGAGTTCGCGAACAGCGAATCCGCGTTCGCGACGGACATCGACACCGTCGCGGCCACGCCGTTCTGGCCGCTCAGCGTCGCGGAATAGCTGGCCGGCGACGACGTCGGGCAGTAGAACTGCGGGTTCTTCGAGCAGGCCGTCTGGGACGAATCGTTGAAGAAGTACGCGTTCGAGCCCGTATCGAAGAACGCGGTCACGTTGCGTCCGAGGAACGTCGCGTTGACATCGCCCGTCGTGGTCGAGGTCATCACGGTCTTCCCGGTCAGGTCGGGCAGGCCGAAGGTCAGCGTGCCGGTCGCGCTCGCCTGCCCGCTGCTCGAAATGCCCGGCATCGTCACGCTCAAGCCGCTGTTGTCGGCGAAATGCGGCACCGGGTTGGCCACCTGCTGCGACACCGGCACGAGCGCGACCGTGCAGTTCGCGTTGTTGCCGTTCGGGCACGCGTAGTAGTTGTTGTTGCTCGACGACGTCGACGTCGCACAGGTCGTGCCGCAGTCGACCGGCGCCGGCCCGATGCCGAGGATCCCGTTCGCGCCGAGTGCGCTCGCCGAGTTGGCCGACGCGCCGCCATTGGTGCACGAGCTCGGCACATTCGTCGTGCCGAGGTCGCCGATGATCTGCACGGGCAGCGAACTCGCCTGCTCGGAGCCGATCGACAGGTCGACCGTGCGCACCGATCCCCACGTGTAGCTCGACACGAACTTGCCGCACTCGGCGACCGGCGAGCCGCCGCTCGTCACCTGCGGCAGGCTGCCGAGCACGCCCGACACCGCGCTGCCGACGAGCCGCAGCCCGTAGGACGCGGTATCGACGAGCACGTTGTTGACCACCTGGCAGTTCGACGTGCCCGGCGCGCAGACCTTCAGGCTCACGGTCGGGATGTTGATCACGTTCGCGACGCCGGCGTTGACCGTGATGACGGCCGTGTTCCCGGAATTGCCGTCCGAGCCGGAACCGCTGTTGCCGTTGTTGCCGGTATTGCTGCTGCTGCCGCCGTCGCCGCCGCCGCAGGCCGTCACGAGCACGGCCGTCGCGGCCGCGAGGCCCAGCACGCCGAGCCAGCGCTTGAAGGTACGAGGAATTCTCAAGATCGCTCTCCCGCTGTCACTGGATATCGTTGCCGGTCAGACCGGCAGGCAACGCCGCCGGCAGCCACGCCTGGCCCGAGAAGGCGCCCATGTGGCCGCCCGTCCGGATCACGAGGCCGCTCGTCTCGACGGACACGGGCGCGCGCCAGCCGCGCGCCTGGTGCGCCGCCTGGACGCCGGCGGTGTACTGCGGGAAGTAGCTGCCGAGCAGCGACGCGAGATCCGGCATCGTCGGCCCTTGCCAGGCGAGGCCGAACACGCTGCCGGAGGCCGACGTGTATTCGTGGATGACGGTGCCCGACCCGAGCGTGATCTCGCGGACGGTATAGGTGGCCGTGCTGGCCTGCACGCCGTCCGCCGAACGCATCGCACGCTGCAACGCGCGCACGGAGGCGGCCTGATCGTCCGCGGGCGGCGACATCGGCGCGCCGCCCAGTTCCGCATGTGCGTGGACGGCCCACAACACACCCATTGCAGCCGTCGCGTGCGCGACGGCCCAGCCCAAGCGTTTCAGCTTCACGTTCCCCCCCAAAGGGACTGGCTTCGTTGCCAGCGGTGCGGCCGTCGGGCCCGCGCCGCCTGCCAACTTATGAATCGTACGAATGACGGACGCTACGTTGCTGCTAATGCGTAGTATGCCTGCTGCGTGTGTCGAAGTGTCAATTTGACGCAGGACCGCCCGGTGCGTCGGAAGCGGCAAGCGGGGAAACGGTAAGGGGATGGTGCGACGCATGCATCGGGCAGCGCCGCGACAACGCGGCGCGCAATGCATGCGGCAGGGTCAGAAGCCCAGGCTGGCGAGCAGGTCGTCGACCTGCCCCTGATCCTGGACCACGTCGGATTTGCCTTCCGGCGCGATCTGCGGGCCGTTCAGCAGCGACTCGGGGCTGCCGGTCGAGCTCATCTGCTCGGCCGCGAGCGCAGCCGCGGTGGCCGCGAACTGCTCGCGCCGCTCGGGCGCGATGTTCTCGACGAGCACGATGAGGAGCTGCTGTTCGATCAGGTAGACCATGTCCATGATCTTCTTGATCACCTGCCCGGTGAGGTCCTGGAAATCCTGCGCGAGCATGATCTCGAGCAGTTGCGCGCTGGTTGCCGAAGCCGACTCGGGCAGCGTGCGCAGGAACGCGCGCGTATCGTCCATCAGCTCGCGCACTTCCGCATGCTCGATCGGCGCCGCGTACCACTGTGCCCAGCGCGCGTCGAGCGCCTCGGCCTCGTTCTGGATGCGTTCCTGCATCGGCTTCGCGACTTCGATCGCATTCAGCACGCGCACGGCGGCCTGTTCGGTCATCGTCGCGACGTAGCGCAGCCGGTCGCGTGCATCGGGCACGGCTTCCGCCGCGCGCTCGACGTGCTTGTCGAGCCCCAGCTCGCGCATCGAATCGCGCAGCGTGCGCGTCACGTGGCCGATGCGCGCGAGGATGCGATCGCTCGCGTAATCGGCGCCTTCGGCCTGGCCGTCTGCGCTGAATCCGGCGCCGGTCAGCGCGGCATGGATCGGCTCGTTCACGTCAGCTCCCGGCCTTCGCCATCTTGTCGATGATCTTGTTCAGCTTCTCGTCGAGCGTCGCGGCCGTAAACGGTTTCACGACATAGCCGCTCGCGCCGGCCTGGGCGGCCGCGATGATGTTCTCCTTCTTCGACTCGGCCGTGACCATCAGCACCGGCAGGTGCGTGAGCGTCGCGTCCGCGCGGATTTCCTTCAGCATCGCAAGCCCGTCGAGGTTCGGCATGTTCCAGTCCGAGATCACGAAGTCGTAGCCGCCGCCGCGCAGCCGCGCGAGGCCGGCCAGGCCGTCCTCGGCCTCGTCGACGTTCGAATAACCCAGTTCCTTGAGCAGGTTGCGGACGATCCGGCGCATCGTCGGGAAATCGTCCACCACCAGGATTTTCATGCTCTTGTCCATCGTCGTTCCTTTCCAGATTCGTTTCCAGCGGGACGCGTATCGTGGCACGCGCCCCGTGACATTCCATTCAAACGCGCTGCACCCGGTCGCCCATGGTCGCCAGGCGGGCCATCACGCGGCGGCTCATGTCGGCGAGCGGCGCGATCTCGTCCGCGCCGCCGAGCGCGATCGCCTCGCGCGGCATCCCGAACACGATGCAGCTTGCTTCGTCCTGCGCGAACGTGTGAGCGCCCGCGCGTTTCATTTCCAGCAGGCCGGCCGCGCCGTCGCGGCCCATCCCGGTCAGGATCACCCCGATCGCGTTCTTGCCCGCGTGCGTCGCCGCCGAGCGGAACAGCACGTCGACCGACGGGCGGTGCCGGTTGACCGGCGGCTCGTCCGACAGTTGCGCAATATAGTTCGCTCCGCTTCTCGCAAGCAACAAGTGCGCGTGCCCCGGCGCAATATACGCGTGACCGGGCAATACGCGCTCGCCGTGCTCGGCTTCCTTCACCGCGATCCGGCACAGGCCGTTCAGCCGCTGCGCGAACGACTTCGTGAAGCCGGGCGGCATGTGCTGCGCGATCAGCACGGCCGGCGCATCCGGCGGCAACGGCGTCAGCACTTCGCGGATCGCCTCGGTGCCGCCCGTCGACGCGCCGATGATGATCAGCTTTTCGGTACTGACGAGCGGGTTGTTGATCATCGGCGCGACCGCGTGGCTTTCCGCCGCGCGCGCGACGGCCTGCGGCTGCGGCGCCTGGCGCACGCGCGCGCGCGACGCCGCGCGGATCTTGTCGGCAAGCTTTTCCGCGTAGTCGAGCATCCCGTCGCGGATCCCGACGCGCGGCTTCGTCACGAAGTCGACCGCACCGAGTTCGAGCGCGCGCAGCGTGATTTCCGACCCGCGCTCGGTCAGCGACGACACCATCACGACCGGCATCGGCCGCAGGCGCATCAGCTTCTCGAGGAAGTCGAGCCCGTCCATGCGCGGCATTTCGACGTCGAGCGTCAGCACGTCGGGATTATGCTGCTTGATGAGCTCGCGCGCGACAAGCGGATCGGGCGCGGTCGCGCACACCGTCATGTCGGGCTGGCTGTTGATGATCTCGGTCATCAGGCTGCGGATCAGCGCCGAATCGTCGACGCACAACACTTTGATCTTTTGCACTGCGGTCATGCCTCCTGCTTTCTTGATAGGTTCGCCGCCCACCCGCCGCCGGCCGGCGCCGCGCCGCGCGCACCGAACAGCTCGATGCGCGGTCGCGCCGGCTGCGGCGCGGGCGGACGCTTCGCCGCGAACAGCTCGACCTGCGGACGCGACCGGGCGGCGCGTGCGCGATCGGCCTCGCGTGCGAGCGCGGCTTCGCGTTCGGTCACGCCCGGCACCTGCAGCCGCAGCTTCTTCACCATCGCACGCCCCGTCGTCGCCATGAACGCGACCTTGCGCGGATGCACGCCCTGCAGGTCTTCCGCCGTGATGCGGATGCGTTCGAGCGCGAGGTAGCGGCGCACGAAATCCGCGTTGCGGTCGCCGATGTTGATCGTCGTCATCCCGGCCAGCACGGCCGCGCCGCCGAACACCTTCGCCTCGAAGCGTTCGCGGCGTCCGCCGGCCTTGATCATCTCGTTGATCAGCACTTCCATCGCGTACGCGCCGTAGCGCATCGATTCCGACGCGGCCGCGCCGGGATCGGCGCCGTCGTCCGGCAGCATGAAGTGGTTCATCCCGCCGATGCCCGCGTATGGATCGTGCAGGCACGCAGCCACGCACGAGCCGAGCACGGTCATCAGCACCATGTCCTCGGACGTCGTGTAGAACTCGTTCGGCAACAGCTTCACGCCGGGACGGCCGAAGTGGGTGTCGAAGTAGCGATTGGTCGCGATCGGCAGGGCACTCATCCGCGCTCTCCAAGAGCTGGCGCGGCGCCCGCGGCACGCGCACGCACGGGGGACGGCATCGCGGACGCCTGCGCGCCACGCGGCCGCGCGCTCTGCGCGGCATCGCGCGTCAGTTCGTACACCGTCTGCCCGCGCAGCCGGAACGCCTGCGTGACATAGGTGAAGTTTTCCGAATGGCCGGCGAACAGCAGCCCGCCCGGCTTCACGAGCGGATCGAAGCGCGACAGCACCTGCCCCTGCGTCGGCTTGTCGAAGTAGATCATCACGTTGCGGCAGAAGATCGCATCGAACGGCTTCTCGATCCGGTAATCGGCATCGGTCAGGTTCAGCTGCTCGAAGCGGATCATCGCGCGCAGCTCGGGCCGCACCTTCACGCGGCCGGACTGCGCGCCCGTGCCCTTCAGGAAGAAGCGCTTCAGCCGCTCCGGCGCCAGGTGCTTGACCTGGTCGTACGTGTAGATGCCGGCTTCCGCCTTCGCGAGCACCTGCGTGTCGAGATCGGTCGCGAGGATCGACGCGTTGCGCGCGGCCGATTCGCCGAGCGCCTCGATCAGCGTGATCGCGATCGAATAAGGCTCCTCGCCGGTCGACGCCGCCGAGCACCACACCGATACCGGCGCCGGCCGCCCCTTCACGAAATCCGCCAGGATCGGGAAATGGTGCGCCTCGCGAAAGAACGCGGTCAGGTTGGTCGTCAGCGCATTGGTGAAGGCTTCCCACTCGAGCGGATCGTCCTCCTGCTCGAGCAGGTCCAGATAGTCCCGGAAGGTGTCGAGGCCGCGAGCACGCAACCGCCGCGCAAGACGGCTGTACGCCATGTCGCGCTTGTGCTCGGACAGCGAGATTCCCGCGCGTTGATGAATCAGCGCGCGGATGCGTGCGAAATCCGCGCCCGTGAACGCGAAGTCGCGCCCCGGCTCGCCTGCGCGAGGCGAGGCATCCGGTGCATCGGGTCGAAACGGCGCGCGCGCGTGGGGCATGGTTTAGAAGGTCTCCCAGTCGTCGTCGGACGTGCCGGCCGTGGCCGGCGCCGGCTTCTCGCCGTTCAGCGCCGGGCGCACGAGCGCGGGCTTCGCGGCCGCCGGGGCGGCCGTTTTCGCGAGACGCGGCCCGTAGCCGCCGGCGGCGGTGCCGCGAGCGGCCGGCGCATCCTTCTGTACTGGCACGCCGGCATCGGCCGCGCGCTTCGGTTCATGGCCCGCGCCCGCGGCAGCCGACGCGGCGGCGCGCGGCGCCGATGCGGCGCGCCGCGCCGGTTGCGCGGCGGCCTGCGGGGCCGGCAGCGCGGCAGCCGGCGCCGCGTCGAAACGCGGCTCGGACGGCAGCGCCGGCACGGCTGCCGGCTCATGCGCGATCGGCCGCGCGACGGTGCGCGCCGGCGCGAACACGATGCCGCCCGCCACGCGCCAGCCCGACACGATCGCCTTCATCTGGCGCGTCTGCTCCTCGAGCGACGCGGCCGCGGCGGCCGCCTGCTCGACGAGCGCCGCGTTCTGCTGCGTGACCGAATCCATCTGGCCGACCGCGCGGTTGACCTGCTCGATGCCGGTCGACTGCTCGTCCGACGCCGCGCTGATCTCGCCCATGATGTCGGTCACGCGGCGCACGGCCTGCACGATCTCGTCCATCGTCGAGCCCGCGCGCGCGACGAGCGCCGACCCGCTTTCGACCTTGTCGGTCGAATCGCCGATCAGCTGCTTGATTTCCTTCGCGGCGCTCGCGCTGCGTTGCGCGAGCGAGCGCACCTCGCCCGCGACCACCGCGAAGCCGCGGCCCTGTTCGCCCGCGCGGGCCGCTTCGACGGCCGCGTTCAGCGCGAGGATGTTGGTCTGGAACGCGATGCCTTCGATCGTGCCGATGATGTCGACGACCTTGCCCGAGCTCACCGCGATGTCCTGCATCGTCGACACGACCTGGCCGACCACCTCGCCGCCCTGCGTCGCGATGTCCGACGCGTTCACCGCGAGCTGGCTCGCCTGCCGCGCATTCTCCGCGTTCTGCCGCACCGTGCCCGTCAGCTGCTCCATGCTCGACGCGGTTTCCTGCAGCGACGCGGCCTGCTCTTCGGTGCGCTGCGACAGGTCGATGTTGCCCGTCGCGATCTCGCGCGCGCCGACGTCGATCGACTCGGTGCCGCGATGCACGGCCTGCACCATCGTCGTGACGGCGTCCTGCATCCGCTTGATGCCGCCGAACAGGCGGCCGATCTCGTTCGTGCTGAATACGTTCACCGGCTGCGTGAGGTCGCCCCCGGAAATGCGCTCGAAGTGCACGATCGCGTCCTCGAGCGGCTGCACGATCAGCCCGCGCAGCGCGAAGCGGATCGCGATCACGACGACGAACGCGAGTCCGATGCCGGCCGCGATCAGCCCGATCATCAGCGAGATCTGCGACTGCGTCGCGTCCTGGCGATCTTCCGCGCGCTTCTGCAGCGACGCGATCACGGCCGCCGACGCGTCGCCGTACGCGACGAACATCGGGCTGATCTTGGTATCGGCGACCGCGTGGAACGCGGTCATGTCGCCCGCGCGCGCGGCCGCGAATTCGGGCTCGACGCCTTCCTTCACGATCGCCGTGTAGCGTGCGGTGAGCTCGTCGATCAGTGGCTGCTCGACGCCGAGCTTCGGCGTCGCCTGGAACGCCTGCCAGTTCTGGTTCGACTTCGCGTACAGCTCCTGCGCGCGGTCGAGCACCTTGGCGGCCTCGGCCGTATTGCCGGCTTCCGTCAGCGAGCGGAAGCGGTCGAGCGACACGCGCGCGCGCAGCAGGTATGCGGACGTGTCGTCGAGCGTATGGATCGCCGGCAGGTCGACATGCGCGATCTCGTCGAGCGAGCGGCTCGCTTGATTCAGCGCGTACAGGCCGAGCCCGCCGACGGCTGCGGCCAGCGCCACGAGGATGAGTCCGACCGCCGTGAGCGTCGTGCGGATCGACCAGTTTTGCAACATTGCAGATTCTCCCGAAATTCCTGCGCGCGCGGCGCGCTTACCCGCCGAGCGTCTCGATCAGCGCCATTTCACGGCTCGACATCAGCTTCTCGATATCCATCAGGATCAGCATCCGGCCGTCGACCGTGCCGAGGCCCGTCAGGTATTCGGTCGTCAGCGTCGCGCCGAATTCCGGCGCCGGCATGATCTGGTCCGTCTGCAGCGTCAGCACGTCCGACACGCCGTCCACCACCATCCCCACCACGCGGTTCGACACGTTCAGGATGATCACGACCGTCTGGTGGTCGTACTCGACGCGGCCGAGATGGAACTTGATCCGCATGTCGACGATCGGCACGATGATCCCGCGCAGGTTGATCACGCCCTTGATGAAATCCGGCGCGTTCGCGATGCGCGTGACGCTGTCGTAGCCGCGGATTTCCTGCACCTTCAGGATGTCGATCCCGTATTCCTCGTCGCCGAGGGTGAACACCAGGAATTCCTGGCCCGTCGCGTCGCCTTGTTCCGCGTCGCGGCGGCTCGTTGCCGCGTTCGCCGCGGCCGGATTGATCATTTGGACTTCAGCAGACACGTTTGCCCCCAATCGGTTGAATGGCGAGAGACATCAGAACATCGCGAGCTCGGCGCCGGCACGGGCGCCGTGCATCGCACGGGTTTCGCGGTTCAGCGCCGCGACGTCGACGATCAGCGCGACGCTGCCGTCGCCGAGGATGGTCGCTGCCGAGATGCCGTGCACCTTGCGATAGTTGGTTTCGAGGTTCTTCACGACCACCTGCTGCTGGCCGACCAGTTCGTCGATCAGCATCGCAAAGCGGCGCCCCTCGGTTTCCATGATCGTGACGATCCCCTGCGTCGGGTCGGTGCGGGCGTCGTCCACCGAGAACACCTCGTGCAGCGCGACCAGCGGCAGGTATTCGCCGCGCACGCGCACCACGCGCTCGCCGTTGCCGACCGTGTAGATGTCGTCCATCGACGGCTGCAGCGACTCCATCACGAAGTTCAGCGGCAGGATGAAGATCTCGCTGCCGACCTTGACCGACATCCCGTCGAGGATCGCGAGCGTCAGCGGCAGCACGATCCGCGTGGTCGTGCCCCGGCCGGCCAGCGACGTGATCTCCACGTGGCCGCCCATCGACTGGATGTTGCGCTTCACGACGTCCATCCCGACGCCGCGGCCCGACACGTCGGTCACCGTCTCGGCGGTCGAGAAGCCCGGCGCGAAGATCAGTTGCCAGACTTCGTCGTCGCTGATGTTGTCGGAAATCTGCATGCCCTGCTTCGCGGCCTTCGCGAGGATCCGCTCGCGGTTCAGGCCCGCGCCGTCGTCGCTCACCTCGATCACGATGTTGCCGCCGTGATGCGCGGCCGACAGCACGAGCTGGCCCACCGCGTCCTTGCCGGCGGCGACGCGCTTGTCGACGGTCTCGATCCCGTGGTCGAGGCTGTTGCGCACGAGGTGGGTGAGCGGGTCGATGATCCGTTCGATCAGGCTCTTGTCGAGCTCGGTCGCCTGGCCGAACGTGACCAGCTCGACCTGCTTGCCGAGCTTGCCGGCAAGGTCGCGCACGAGCCGCGGGAAGCGGCTGAACACGTAGTCCATCGGCATCATGCGGATCGACATCACCGCTTCCTGCAGGTCGCGCGCGTTGCGCTCGAGCTGCGCCATCCCGTTGAACAGGCGATCGTGCAGCGCCGGATCGAACGCGGTCGCGGTCTCCGCGAGCATCGCCTGCGTGATCACGAGTTCGCCGACGAGGTTGATCAGCTGGTCGACCTTCTCGACGCCGACCCGGATCGAGCTGCCTTCGGCGCCTGCCGCGGCCGCGGCGCCCGGGCGCCGCTTGTCGTCGTGATGCGCGGCCGGCGCGTGGTCGGCGTGCGGCGGCTGGGGCGACGGCGCTTGCTGCGGCTGCGCGGCGGCGGGCGCGACCGGCGCCGGAGCGGCCGGTTGCGGCGCGGCGGCCGGCTGGGCAAACACTTCGGCCCGTACCGGCTGCGCGGGAGCGGCCGGTGCGGCCGGTTCGGCCGCTGCTGCGGCGCCCGGCGCGTCGGCTGCCGCCGGCGCGGCCGGCGCCGTGCCGTGCGCGACACGGATCTGGCTTTCGTCGATCACGAAGCAGCACACGGCGACGATGTCGTCGGTCGGCACGTCCGACTCGACCCACAGCGTCAGGTCGGCACCGACTGCCTCGCGGCCGACGATCCGGCCGAGGTTGCCGAGTTCCTCGGTGAGCAGCGCCTGGTCCTTCGCGTCGACGCCCACGAGCGTGATCTTCAGGTGCGGGCCGCCTTCGCCCCCGTCGGCCGCCGGATGCGCGGCCGCGACGGCCTGCTCGATCACGTGATCGGGCACGCGATCGTCGCCGGCGACAGGCGCCGCGGCCGGTGCGGCGGCAGCAACCGGTGCAGCGACGCTCGCCGCGGGCGCGACGGCCGCCGGCGCGCCCGCGCCGCTCTCGGCCTTCAGCCGTTCGAGCTTCGCGCAGATCGCCGCGGCAGCCGCGGCATCGGGTTCGGCGCTCGCGCGGTAATCGACGAGCTGGTCGGACAACACGTCCTTGGTCTCGAGAAACGCGTCGACCATTTCCTTGGTCAGCGTCAGCTCATGGTTGCGCGCGCGGTCGAGCAGCGATTCGAGGATGTGCGTCGTATCGGTCAGCGCGGAGAAGCCGAACGTCGCCGCGCCGCCCTTGATCGAATGCGCGGCGCGGAAGATCGCGGCCAGATCCTCGGGATCGGGCGAGCCGACGTCGAGGTTCAGCAGCAATTGCTCCATCTGGGCGAGCAGCTCGTCCGCTTCGTCGAAAAATGTCTGGTAGAACTGAGTGATGTCGAGAGTCATGCCCGGTCCCGGGTTGAGTGCGTCGCGTGAATGTCAGGAGGCGGCCGGTTCGGACAGCGTCGCGACCAGGTCGACCAGCACGGCGGGGTCGATCGGCTTCTCGATCCAGCCGGTCGCGCCCGCGTCGCGCGCGGCGTCCTTGAACGCATCGCTGCCCTCGGTCGTCAGCACGAGGATCGGCGTTTCCGTGTAGGCGGTCAGCTTGCGCAGCGCGGCGATCACCTCGAGCCCGCTCTTGCGCGGCATGTTCTGGTCGGTCAGCACCAGGTCATAGGGAACGGTGGCCGCCAGCTCGAAGCCGGCCTCGCCGTCCGGCGCCACCGTCACGTCGTAGCCGGCCTGCGCAAGCGTCGCCTGCAGCAGCGCACGCATGGTCGCGGAGTCGTCGATGGCGAGAATGGTTCGGATCATGTCTGTCTCGGAATCTTGTCAACGTCAGGGTTTCGGCACGGCGACGGCGGACGCCCCGAGCGCCGGGCGCGCGGCCGGCGCCGGGCCGGCAAGCTGCTGCGCGAGCTGCTGCGAGCCGGCCGCATCGGCCGACAGCGTCGTGGTCGTCGCATCGTCGCGCATCAGCGCCTCTTCGGATTTGCGATTGAGCACGATGACGCTGATTCGGCGGTTTTCCGGATCGAGCGGATCGGCCTTGTTCAGGTTCTGCGTCGACGCGAGGCCGAGCACGCGCAGCACCTTCGCCTCGTCCATGCCGCCCGAGATCAGCTCGCGGCGCGACGCGTTCGCGCGGTCGGCCGACAGCTCCCAGTTGCTGTAGCCGCCCTCGCCGCCCGCGTACGGCACGGCGTCGGTATGGCCCTGGACGATGATCCGGTTCGGCACGTCGTTCAGCGTCTTGCCGATCTCGCGCAGGATGTCGCGCATGTACGGCTCGACGTTGTCGCTCGACATCGCGAACATCGGCCGTTTCTGGGTGTCGACGATCTCGATGCGCAGCCCCATCAGCGTGGAATCGATGCGGATCTGCTGCTTGAACTGGCGCAGCGTCGGGTTGGCCTCGATCGCGGCCATCAGCTTGATCTGCAGGTCGTGCAGGCGCGTCTGCTCGAGCCGGTCCTGGGCGCCCTGCGCCTGCGACCGGGAATTCTCGTCGCCCGCTTTCGCGAGGCGTTCGGCGAGCTGCGTCGTGCCGTCGGTGCGGCGCAGCGTGCCGGCGTCGACGCTCGACAGGTCGCGGCCGCCGCCGTTGATGATGCTGGAATCCTGCGAGCTGCGGTCGCCGCTGCCGAACAGCGCGGCCTTCAGCGGCGTGTTGAAGTATTCGGCGATCCCCTTCAGCTGCACCGGCGTGACCGAGCTCAGCAGCCACATCAGCAGGAAGAACGCCATCATCGCGGTCATGAAGTCCGCGTACGCGAGCTTCCATGCGCCGCCGTGGTGGCCCTTCTTCGCCGGGGCCACCCGCTTGACGACGATTGCGCGATCCTTGCTCTTGCTCATCGGGCGCTCCGCGTCACTTCGCCTTCACGCGGCGGACATGCTCTTCGAGCTCGGAAAACGACGGGCGCTCGGTCGAGAACAGCACCTTGCGGCCGAACTCGACCGCAATCGCCGGCGCATAGCCGTTCAGCGTCGCGAGGATCGTCACCTTGATGCACTGGAACATCTTGGTCGACTCGGCGACGCGCTGCTCCGCGAGGCTCGCGAGCGGCCCGATCAGCCCGTACGACAGCAGGATCCCGAGGAACGTGCCGACCAGCGCCTGCGCGATCATCGCGCCGAGCACCGCGGGCGGCTTGTCGGCGGAGGCCATCGTGTGCACGACGCCCATCACGGCCGCGACGATACCGAACGCCGGCATCGCGTCGCCGACGCGCATCAGCGCGTGCGCGGGGCCCTCGCCTTCCGCGTGGTGCGTCTCGATCTCCTCGTCCATCAGGCTCTCGATCTCGAACGCGTTCATGTTGCCGCCCACCATCAGGCGCAGGTAGTCGGTCAGGAACTCGACGATGTGCTTATCGGCGAGGATCTTCGGGTATTGGGTGAAGATGGGGCTCTTTTCCGGGTCGTCGATGTCGGCCTCGAGCGTCAGCGTGCCTTCCTTGCGTGCCTTCGCGAGCAGCACGTAAAGCAGCGCCATCAGCTCCATATAGACGTCTTTCGTGTATTTCGAGCCCTTGAACAGCGTCGGCAGCACGCGCAGCGTGGCCTTGATGGTCTTGCCGCCGTTGCCGAGAATGAACGCGCCGACGCCGGCGCCGACGATCATCAGGATCTCGACGGGCTGGATCAAAGCGCCCAGATGCCCGCCTGCCAGCGCATAACCGCCGAAGACGGACAACAGCGTCACGAGTGTTCCCACGATAATCAGCACTGCCTGTCCCTCACGAATGACCGGCGAAGAGACCGCCGTTAAGCAGGTTTACGGCAGTCGGCAGGAAAACTTTCGCGGTCGCCCGGTGGCGGCCCGACGGTGTTTACCAGCAATTCACCGGCGATTCGCGCCGTCCGGCGCGGCCCGCCCGAGCCCCGCCCGGCGGCGCTCAGGCCACGGCGGCGGCAATTTCGGCGCGCGCGGCGGCGGCCTTGCGGGTCTTGCCCGCACGCGACGGCGGCTGGCACAGGCCGCAGACGAAACCTTGATGCGGATCATGCGCATGCGCGACGAAGTGGCCGCCGCAGCGCGTGCACGGGGTCATCTGCAGCATCCCCGAATCGAAAAAGCGCACGAGCGTCCATGCGCGCGTGAGGCTCAGCGCGGCCTCGTCGCCGGACAGGTTCACATGCTCCAGATAGAGCCGGTACGCCTTCACGATCGACTGGATCGGCTCGCAGCGGCCATGGTCCTGCATGAACCGGTAGATGTTGTAGAACAGCGACGAGTGGATGTTCGGCTGCCACGTCATGAACCAGTCGGTCGAGAACGGCAGCATCCCCTTCGGCGGCGACACGCCCTTCAGTTCCTTGTACAGCTTGATCAGACGGTCCCGCGACAGGCTCGTCTCCGCTTCCAGCAACTGCAGCCGGGCGCCCAGTTCGATCAGTTCGATGGCGAGGGTGATTTCCTTCACCTCGATCACGACGCTTTTGCTTGCCATGGTGATAGCCGTCCGCTTGACGTTGTTCGGATGAGTAGCCAATACACTGCCGGCCGGCGCGGCACGCCGGGACATACGCAAGGCGGGTGGATCAGCGGACGCCTTCTACTTGCTGCCCGGCCATCAGGATGGCCGAGTGGGCGTGCGTGACGACGTCGCTGCGGCCTTTGTCGGCGAGCGACGACAGCAGCGCGTGATCATCGAAACGGAAGCGGCACAGCATCTGGTTCGACGCGGCGAGCTTCACGGTCTGTGCGAGCGTGAGGTTCCCGAGTACATCGGCCAGTTCCTGGGAAATTCCCATGCGGAACATGCCCATCGCCTTGTCTTCCCGCAGCAGGCGCTGCGCGAGGAGGAGGTACGACAGGTTGACCTCTTTGATCTCACTGAGCATTTCGCTTGTAGCGCTCATGATTCCCCCGTTAAAGAGCTTTGCTTTGGCCATTCATGTTATGAAAACGTTTGCTCGATCAGGGCGCTCTTGGCGCGCAGTCGACTCGTTTATAGTCTTACAGGGCGAATTTTGGCCAAACGGCATTTCTGCCGGTATCAGCGAAGTGGCGTATGCCTTGCAGGATTTATCTGTAAACCGTGTAGGAATTTTTCCGACAAGGCGAATTGAAAGGAACGGGCGGGAGAGCGGGTGGCGGCGCGAATTCGGCCTTGACGATACCGATGACCGCCACGCTGAGGCGAAAAACCATCGGCAGGGCTGCCGATATTCGGATCGGTAAAAATTATAGTGGTTTTTCACAATGGCGCAACAATAGTTATCGCCATCTCGAATAATGATTCCACGCAGTTTCTTCACGCCGCATGCGCGTATTTCATCGTGTAACAAGCTTTAAGTGTTTGAAAAAACACTCGAGCCGCCCGGGGCGATATCGATAATGAATACCGATGGGCGGCGGCGCGAGCCGTGCCGGCCCGCTCCGCAGCTTGCCGTCCGGCGCCCCGCGCACCCCGTTCGGGCCCGGCCACGACCCGCGCATCGCGTGCGTCGGCGAGTTCCGCCCCCTCGTACGCCATCCGCATCGGCGCCAGCGCGCCCACGCGGACCGACACAGGAGAACCTCCATGCGAATTGCCCAGATCGCGCCGCTTTACGAAGCCGTTCCGCCGAAGCTCTACGGCGGCACCGAGCGTGTCGTGTCCTACCTCACCGAAGCGCTCGTCGAACTCGGCCATGACGTCACGCTGTTCGCCAGCGGCGACTCCGTCACGTCGGCCCGTCTCGAGGCGGCCTGGCCGCGCGCGCTGCGGCTCGACCCGTCGATCCGCGATTCGGTCGCGCCCCACATGCAGCTCATCGAGCAGGTCGCCCGGGTCGCGGATCAGTTCGACGTACTGCACTTCCACCTCGACTACCTGCCGTTCCCGCTGATGTCGCGCCTCGACACGCCGTACGTGACGACGCTGCACGGCCGCCTCGACCTGCCGGAGCTGCAGCCGGTGTTCGACGCGTTTCCGGACGCGCCGGTCGTGTCGATCTCGAACAACCAGCGCAAGCCGCTGCCGCAGGCCGCGTGGGCCGGCACCGTGTATCACGGGCTGCCCGACACGCTGCTCGCGCCGCAGCCGGGCGTGAAGCCCGAGTACCTCGCGTTCCTCGGCCGGATCTGCCCGGAAAAACGCGTCGACACCGCGATCCGGATCGCCGCGCAAAGCGGGCTGCCGCTGAAGATCGCCGCGAAGGTCGACAAGGCCGACGCCGACTATTTCAAGGAAGCGATCGAGCCGCTGCTCGGCCAGGCGCACGTCGAATTCATCGGCGAGATCAACGAAGCGCAGAAGCCCGCGTTCCTGTCGGGCGCGAAGGCGCTGCTGTTCCCGATCGACTGGCCGGAGCCCTTCGGCCTCGTGATGATCGAGGCGATGGCCTGCGGCACGCCGGTCGTCGCGTTCAACCGCGGCTCGGTGCCGGAAGTGATCGAGGACGGCGTGACCGGCTTCATCGTCGAGGACGTGCAGGGCGCGGTCGGCGCGCTGCACCGGATCGACAGCCTGTCGCGCCCCGCGATTCGCCAGCGGTTCGACACGCGTTTCAGCGCGAAGGCAATGGCACGGCGTTATGTCGAAACGTACGAATCGCTTTGCACGGCGGCCAGACAACCGGCATTGCGCCGGGTCGCGGGCGCCTGACGCTGAAATCCATACAGAAATATTCAGTAATAAAATCCGCGCCGAAATCGGCATGCAATACAAAAGAGCCGCATCTCGATGCGGCTCTTTTGTTTGGGCTTTCGGTCATTCGATCGCGAACCGATCGCGGTTTTTCCCGACGATCCAATTCGGCGGCTTGCCGCGCCCGCTCCAGGTCGCACCCGACTTCGGGTCGCGGTATTTCGGCGGCAGCGGCGCCTTCTTCGGCGGGCGCCCGCGCTTCGCTCGCTCCGCGAAGCCCAGATCCTGGGCCGTCAGCCCGTATTCGGCAATCTTTTGCTGAACTTCGGCAATCACCGCCGCCACTTCCTGACGGCGCACGTCGTCCGCCTGAGCCTGCAGATCGGCGATCTGCGCCTTGAGTTTCGCGTATTGAGACATTCTTCGACTCCCCTTTTCGATGATGCGGCCCCGGCGAATCCGGCCGGAACACAAACACCTGTTACGCCATCCGTACTGCCACCCTGCCCTTCAAATTAATGCTGTCATCTTTAACCGATTCGACTATATCGAGAATGCGGACTTATTCTAATAAAAGGCATTCGTCAGCCATTCAAATTTAACAATCGTTGACCCTCCTCACCCCGATTCATTTCCTATAATCCAGACCAAATCCGGAAGATGGTTTAAATCCGTCGCGTCATCCGGCAGTCTTCAATCGACTTTAACGAGGTCCTTACATGAATCTTTCGCAGCGGCTCGCCGCAGAGGTATTCGGCACGTTTTGGCTGGTGCTCGGCGGGTGCGGAAGCGCCGTGCTGGCGGCCGCCTTTCCGGGCCTCGGCATCGGCTTTGTCGGTGTCGCACTTGCCTTTGGCCTGACCGTGCTGACGATGGCATTCGCAATCGGGCATATTTCGGGTTGCCACCTGAATCCCGCGGTGAGCGTCGGCCTGACGGTCGCCGGCCGCTTCCCCGCCCGCGATCTCGTGCCGTACATCGTCGCGCAGGTAGTCGGCGCGACCATCGGCGCATTCGTGCTGTACCTGATCGCCACCGGCAAGCCGGGCTTCGACGTGGTCGGCAGCGGCTTCGCGACGAACGGTTTCGGCGAGCGCTCGCCCGGCCACTACGCACTCGGCGCGGCGTTCATCTGTGAAGTGGTAATGACGGGCTTCTTCCTGTTCGTGATCCTGGGCGCCACCGACAAGCGCGCGCCGGCCGGCTTTGCGCCGATCGCGATCGGCCTGTGCCTGACGCTGATTCACCTGATCTCGATCCCGGTCACCAACACGTCGGTGAACCCGGCCCGCTCGACCGGCCCCGCGCTGTTCGTGGGCGGCGAGGCGATCGGCCAGCTCTGGCTGTTCTGGGTGGCGCCGATCATCGGCGCGGCACTCGCCGGGATCATTTACCCGCTGGTCGCGGGGCGTGACAACGCCGTCGACCTGCTGCCGGCATCCGCTCGCACAAGCGAATAAGTCACTACGGGGTCAAGCGAGCAGAGCAGCGAGCCTCACGCTGTCCAAGACAATCGAGGCAGGTAATTTCGACGGGCGCCACTGGCGCCCGTTTTTCATGCGCGCCGGGCAGGATGCTCAGGAAACGGCGGCGTTGTCCGCGAGCGAGAACAGCGTGCGCAGGTGACGGGCGACACCCGCGTCGAAATTGTTGCCGATACGGGGGATATGCGGCAGCCGCGCGACCAGGTCGGGGTTCGCGTTGTTCATCATGAACGCGTGGCCGGCGGTTTCGAGCAGGTCGATATCGTTCATGTTGTCGCCGAAGGCGATGCAGTGGCCGGTGTCGACACCGAGCCGGCCGAGCACCGAGCGCAGCGCGCGGCCCTTCGACACGTTCGCGGTCATCACCTCGAGGCAGTCGGGCAGCGAATACGTGACGTACAGCGCATCGCCGAAGCGCACGCGCATCCGCTCGGCGACGGCCGCCAGATCGGCCGGATCGCCGATATACAGCACCTTCGCGATGGCCGCGCCGTCGTGCGCCGCCATGTCGGTCACGTTGTAGCGGAAGCCCGAATCCTGGTGGAATTCGAGCAGGTGAGGCGCCTCGCGGTCGATCAGCCAGCCCTGGTCGGTGAAGAGGTTGACGATCACGCGGCCATGCGCGCCGACGACGTCCGGCTGCACGAGATCGCGGACGATCGCGGGATCGATGTCCTGCGCATGGATCGTCGTGTCGTCCGGCGCATGCACGCGCGCGCCGTTCGACGTGATCAGGTAGGGCCGGATGCCGAGCACGTCGCGAATGCCGGCGACGTCCGCGTAATGGCGCCCCGTGGCGATCACGAATTGCAGGCCGTCGCGGTCGAGCCGGCGGACGGTGTCGATCGTGTAAGGGTCGAGCTGGTGGTCGCTGTTCAGCAGGGTGCCGTCGAGATCGGTGGCGATGACTTTGTACATGGGACGGGAGAATGGCGCTCATGGCTCTGCGGAACGGCCATTCTAACGTCGCGGCCGGCTGCCCGCCGGACGGTTTGCGGTCGATCTCGGCCGCCTGCCCGGACTCGGCGCCGCCTCTTGCGGCCCTTAGCCGCCGTCCGCCGCCCGCAGCGCCTGCAACGCGAGCCGCAGCGCGCCATGCGCCGAATCGTCGAACGGCGCGCGCAGCCGGGCCGCGTGGCGCGCCGGCACGGCCGGAGCCAGCGCGTCCGCCAGCCCGCCGCACAGCGCGACCGGCAGCGCCCGCTGCGGATCGAGCGCGTCGATCATCTTCCCGATCTCGTCGCCCGCCTGCGCGATCAGCGCGCCCGCGACCGGGTGCGCACGGTGCGCGAACACGATCGGCGCAAGGCGCGCGTAGATCGTCTGGTTCGCGTCGCACGACCACTGGACGAGCGCGTCGCGATCCTGGGCGCCCGTTTCCGCGAGCAGTGCATCGGCGAACGCATCGCGCGGCACACGGCCGTCGAGCGCCTGCTGCGCGTACGCAAGCGCACGCACGCCGAGCCACGCGCCGCTCGCCTCGTCGCCGGACGGAAAGCCGAAGCCGCCCGCGATGCGGCAGGCGCCGGCCGCATCGAGCGACGCCGCGATACTGCCGGTGCCGAGCGCGACGATGAGCCCCGGCGCACCGCCATGAGCGCCGACGACGGTCGTATAGGCGTCGCTCTCGACCACGAGCGCGCCAAGCGGCGCCTGCGCGCGAAACGCGGCGAGCCATGCCGAATTGTTGACGCCCGCGAGCCCGCAGCCGAGCGCGCACTGCGACCAGTCGAACCCGAAGCCCGCCTGCGTGAACGCGTCCGCGCAGGCCGCGCCGATCGACGCCCACGCGCGCTCGATGCCGAGCCCGAGCCCCGACGGGCCGCCGCGCCCCTGCGCGAGCTCGCGCCCGTGCCGGTCTGCCAGCACCGCGCGCGTGCCGGTGCCGCCGCCGTCGATGCCGATCGCAAAAAGTAATGCCGCCATGCCTTCATCCTGCTGGTTCGAACAGGCGCCAAGCTTACCCGCATCGGCGCCGCGCGCGCATCTGCCGTTCGGCCGGCTGTTCCGCGAAAAGGGCTTCCGCTATGCTGGTGCGATCGAATCGATACGAATACGAGGCAGACGATGTCGCAGCGGTGCAACTGGGTGAAGACTGAAGCGGACGCTCACTATCACGATACCGAATGGGGCGTCCCGTCGCACGACGATCGCCACCTGTTCGAAATGCTGATCCTGGAAGGGGCGCAGGCCGGACTGTCGTGGTCGACGATCCTGAACAAGCGCGCGGGCTACCGCGAAGCATTCGCCGATTTCGATGTCGATGCCGTTGCACGCTTCACGCCGAAGCGCATCGAGAAGCTGCTGGAAAACCCCGGCATCGTGCGCAACCGCGCGAAGGTCGAATCGGCGGTCACCAACGCGCGCGCCGTGCAGCGCATCCGCGAGGAACACGGGTCGCTCGCCGCGTTCCTGTGGTCGTTCGTCGGCGATACGCCGATCCAGAATGCGTGGCAGTCATACCGCGACGCGCCCGCGTCGACCGAGCAGTCAGACGCGCTCAGCAAGGCGCTGAAGGCGTACGGCTGCAAGTTCGTGGGTTCGACGATCTGCTATGCGCTGATGCAGGCGACGGGAATGGTCAACGATCACGAGGTCGGTTGCCCGTGCCACGCGCAATGCGCGGCGCTTGGCGGCAAGCAGCCGGCGCGCCGGCGCAAGGCGGGCTGACGGCGCAGGTAGGCGCCGCCCGCCGGCCGTTCACTGGCCGCTCACCGGCCATTTGCAGCGGCCCCGCAACGGCCGTACCGCCGGCCCGCCGCTCACCGTGCGGCGCGCGACGCCGCCGGCGCGACCGTCCGTGCGCTGCGCGCGGCCCGCCCGCGCGCACTGCGCTTCTTCACCCAGATGCAGATGCCGGTCACGCTCAGCATTGCGATGACGACACCAAGCGCGCTCACCGCGGCGCGGCCCGCCACGCCGGCGATCCGCCCCGAGTGCAGCGGAAACTGCGCCTGCATGAACAGGTCGCCGACCGAGCCGCGGCCCGGCACCTGGGAGGCGACGGGCTTGCCGGTCACGGCGTCCCAGTAAAGCCACGCATTGCCGAGCCCGACGTCGCCGTGATCGTTGCCGGGCGTGAAGAATCCGACCGCATAGGCATTCATCGCCGGCGCGAACAGCAGCGCGCCGGGCGGTGCGGCGATCCCCGCGTCGCGGCCGGCCGCGCGCGCGATCTCGACGATCCGCTCGCGCGACAGCACCTTGCTGCCGGGCCCCGCGGGCGGAAAGTGTTCGGGATTCGTGTAGGGCGTTTCGGCAAGCGGCGACACCAGCGACACCAGCGGCCGCACGACGGGAACGGCGAGATTCATCGAGATCGACGTGACCGCAACGACCAGCAGCAGCCCCCACACCCACACGCCGCCCGAGCGGTGCAGGTCGAATACGAGCGGATAGCCGCCGCGCCGCACGCGGAACGCGAACGACTTGCGCCAGCTTTTCAGGTTCGGAAACGCGAGCACGAGCGCGATCAGGCTGTCGATCGCCCACACGATGCCGACCACGCCCATCACCCAGAACCCGAAGTTGATCCCCGCGTACTCGGGCAGGAACAGCGAGTAGTGCAGCCGGTAAATGAACGGCATCAGGTCGAGCCGCGCGAGCGACAGCGCGCCCCATTCGCGGCGCCCCTGCACCGCGCCGTTCGCGGGATCGACGGCGATCTGGCTGAAGTCGAGCGCGTACGGCTGGCCGGTCGCCGGATCGGTGCGCGGGATCACGCCGGCCTGCAGCGTATGCCCCGGCTCGACCGCGAGCGGCAGATAGGTCACCTGCACGCGCGGGTCGGCAGCCTCGATGCGCGTCGCCAGCGCGAGCGGATCGAGCGGCGCCGCGTCGCTGCGCGCCGTGTAGAAGCCCGGGTTCAGCGCCGCGTCGAGCTCGTGGTCCCACGCGATCAGCGCGCCGGTCAGCCCCGCGAGGAACAGGAACAGCGCGATGGCAAGGCCGAACCAGCGATGCAGGCGGACAAGAAACGGTCGCAGGAGCGCATTCATCGCGCGCACCGCGAAGGACAAGCGGGCCGGCAGGCGCGGCCCCGATTCGACGGGATGCAGGTCATTTGAGGTCAGGCGCCGCGCACGAGCCGGCCGGCCGCCGCGAACGGGGGCCGGATGCCCTTGCGCGCCGCAAGGAATTGTTGCGCGCTCGGCGGGTTTTGATAGGATGCGCGACATTTTACAACAATGCGAATGATTCCTACTCGCATTTTTAATCCAGCATCATGACCGTCCGCCTCGCTCGCCCGCCCTTCCGCCCATGTCATGTGGCCGCCGCCCTTGCCTGCTTCGCCGCTTCGCTCGCCCACGCGGACGATACGCCCGGCGGCGACGCCGTCCTGCCGGCGCTCAACATCACGGCCACGCACGATTCGCCGCAGCACCTGACCGAGACGCTTTCCGCCGGCGCGCTCGGCACGCGCCGCCAGCTCGACACGCCGTTCTCGACGACGATCGTCACGTCCGAGGAACTGGAGGCGCGCCAGCCGTACAAGCTCGGCGACGTGTTCGCGAACGACGCGTCGGTGTCCGACAACAGCGGCGCGTACAGCGCGTGGGCCAGCTACATGACCGTGCGCGGCATGCAGCTCGACTGGCAGAACGGCTACAAGATCGACGGGCTGCCGTTCGTCACGTACGGGATCACGATGCCGTACGAGCAGCTCGATCGCGTCGAGCTGCTGAAGGGGCTCGGCGGCTTCCTCTACGGCTTCGTGACGCCCGGCGGCGTCGTCAACTACGTGACGAAGCAACCGGGGGCCGAGCCGGTGCGCAGCGTCGACGTCGGCTACCGGAGCACCGGCGTGTGGACCGAGCACGCCGATCTCGGCCAGCGGTTCGGGCCGGACGGCATGTTCGGCGCGCGGCTGAACGCGACGCACGAGGAAGGCAAGACGTACAACGACGGCAATATCCGCCGCGACAGCGTATCGCTCGCGCTGCAGGCGAACCTGACGCGCGACCTGTCGGTGACGTTCGGCGCGCTGTACCAGGAGCGCCGCACGACGGGCCAGACGCCGTCGATCTTCACCGGCAGCTATCCGGGCGGCGCGCTGCCGGCGACGATCAGCGGCGGCACGACCAATCTGGGCGGCAAGGACCAGTACCTCAACACGAACCTGCAGCTCTATACGGCCGGGTTGCAATACCAGCTCGCGCCCGACTGGCAGCTCGACGTCGCATACAGCTACAGCAAGGCGACGCGCCGCCGCAACGAAAGCACGCTGTACCTGCAGGACGCGGCCGGCGACTACACCGACAGCCGCTACGTCGGGATGGAGGATCACCGCTTCAGCCAGTGGCGTGCGATGGTCGAGGGCAAGGTGCGCACCGGCCCGTTCAGCCACCAGATCGTGCTCGGCGCGTCGTGGCAGAAGCAGGCGAACGACTACTCGGCGAACAGCGTGTTCGTGCCGCTCGGCGCCGGCAACCTCTACGCGCCGAATCCGTACCGCTACGACAGCCCGCACGGCTTCATCCAGTACCGCACGAGCGAGATCGTGCAGAAGGCGCTGTTCGCGAGCGACACCGTACAGCTCACCGAACGCTGGTCGGTGCTCGCCGGCGTGCGCTACATGAACTACGAACAGCGCTCGTTCGAGCCGAGCGGCGTGGAGGATCCCGGCTACAGCCAGAATGGCGTGACGACGCCGACCTTCGCGGTGATGGTCAAGCTCGCGCCGACGACCACCGCGTACGCAAGCTACGCCGAATCGCTGGAGCCGGGCAGCCGCGTGAACGACGTGTACGCGAACGCCGGCCAGGTGCTCAAGCCGCTGCGCAGCAAGCAGTACGAGCTCGGCATCAAGAGCGAGCACGCGCGCTGGAGCGCGACGGCCGCGCTGTTCCGCATCGAGCGCAGCGCGGAATATGCGAACGCCTCGAACGTCTACGTGCAGGACGGCGAATCGATCATCCAGGGGCTCGAGTTCGGCGCACGCGCGAAATTCGGCGCGCGCTGGAACGCGGGCGTCGACGCGATGCTGCTCGACGCGTGGTACTCGAAGGGCGCGAGCAACAACGGCAACCGTGTCGCGGGCGCGCCGCGCTTCGTGTTCGCCGGCGACGTCGGCTATGCGGTGCCGGGCGTACCGGGGCTGACGCTCGGCGTCGATGCGAAATTCACCGGGGCGACGCCGCTGCGCGCGGCAGGCGGCCTCGACGCGCCGGGCTTTCTCGTCGTCAACGCGGGCGCACGCTACCTGACGCGGGTCGGCGGCCACGACGTGACGCTGCGCGCATCGCTCGACAACGTGCTGAACCGTCGTTACTGGGAATACCAGTACGCGGACTACGTGAAGCCGGGCGACCCCCGCACGGTGAGCCTGAACGCGAAGATCGACTTCTGAGCCCGGCGCGGCGGCGGGCAAATGCCGGCCGGCCGCCGGAAACGGCGAAACCGCCGCGCAGCCGCGCGGCGGCCGCTCGCGCGACGGCTCGCACTCCGTCACGACGGCGGAGCCAATCCGGCCCCCAAAAGCAAAACGGCGGAGCGGCTTCTTTCGAAGCACGCTCCGCCGTTTCGCGGCGAACCGTAAGACGCTCTTAGTGGAGCTTCTTCGGCAGCATCTGGCTGCGCAGGCGCTTGTGCAGGCGCTTGACGGCTGCCGCCTTCTTGCGCTTGCGGACTGCGGTCGGCTTTTCGTAGGACTGGCGTTCACGCAGTTCAGCGATCAGGCCATTTTTTTCGATAGCACGGCGAAAGCGGCGAATCGCCACTTCGAACGGCTCGTTTTCTTTCAGAAGAATCGTCGTCATGTCGTTCCTAAATTGCTTAAACGGTCAAAAACGTAGCGGCCAAGCGCCACGCACCGGCCATCCGGGCGTTCCCACAACAGGCGAAACGAGCGGAAATACGGCCTCGGAGGCCGGAAAAGAGAGGCGGAAAGCACCGCGAGTACGCTTCACAAGCCGCGTGCAGCGCCGCGTTTGACTGCCAGCAGACATGCCGAAAACGGCAGAGGCGTGACAGAAAATCTCAATTCAGCCCGCCATCATAGCAGGGAATCACAGACAAAACCACCCTTTTGTCGCTCGTGCATGCACAGGCGCGCGACTGCATGACGGGACCGGCCTCCGGCCCCTTTAGTCGGACATTCGGCCGGGTATCGCGCAGGAGTGCTCCGAAATGACAAAGAAGGATAAAAAATCGGGCCGAATCTCCACGTGCCCCTCAAGTTTTGTTTTGGTGCGCCGAAATCCTGCTCTGAGGCGGCCAGCAATGAACGAGTGCTTCCGCCGACGCCAAAACGGCTTTTCAGGGCTTTCGGCTTAAACAGGAGATTTTCCATGCTCGGAATTAACAGCAACATCAACTCGCTGGTTGCACAGCAGAACCTCAACAGCTCGCAAGACGCCCTGTCGCAGGCAATCACCCGCCTGTCGTCGGGTAAGCGCATCAACAGCGCAGCGGACGATGCAGCCGGTCTCGCGATCTCGACCCGGATGCAGACGCAGATCAACGGCCTGAACCAGGGCGTGTCGAACGCGAACGACGGCGTGTCGATGATTCAAACGGCGTCGAGCGCACTGTCGTCGCTGACCAACAGCCTGCAACGTATCCGCCAGCTGGCCGTCCAGGCGTCGACGGGCACGATGTCGTCGTCCGACCAGGCAGCACTGCAGCAGGAAGTTTCGCAGCAGATCCAGGAAGTGAACCGTATCGCGTCGCAAACGACGTACAACGGCACGAACATTCTCAACGGCTCGGCAGGCATCGTGTCGTTCCAGGTCGGCGCGAACGTCGGCCAGACCATCTCGCTGGACCTGAGCCAAAGCATGTCGGCGGCACAGATCGGCGGCGGCGTCGTTCAGACGGGCCAGACGGTCGGCACGATCACGGGCCTGAGCCTGAACGCCAGCGGCGCATACACGTCGTCGGGCGCGACCATCACGGCCATCAACGTGACGTCGGACGGCAAGGGCGGCTTCACGTTCACCGACCAGAACGGTTCGACGCTGTCGAGCACGGCAGCATCGGCAGTCTTCACGACGTCGTCGGCAACGGCATCGAACGGCCAGTCGGTCACGCAGATCTCGATCAGCTCGGGCGCGACCAGCTCCAGCATGTCGTCGGCATCGCTCACCGCGATCTCGAACGCCGTTGCGCAGATCAACGCCGTCAACACGCCGGCTACCGTGTCGAACCTCAACATCAGCACGGTCAGCGGCGCGAACGTCGCGATGGTGTCGATCGACAACGCACTGCAGACGGTGAACAACCTGCAAGCAGCACTCGGCGCGGCGCAAAACCGCTTCACGGCGATCTCCACGTCGCAGCAAGCGGAATCGACCGACCTGTCGTCGGCACAGTCGCAGATCACTGACGCGAACTTCGCGCAGGAAACCGCGAACATGTCGAAGAACCAGGTGCTGCAGCAAGCAGGCATCTCGGTGCTCGCACAGGCGAACTCGCTGCCGCAGCAGGTCCTGAAGCTCCTGCAGTAATCGCGTAGCACCCCACGGCCGGGCCCCGCGTAAGCACGCGCGGCCCGGCCGCAGGCACTTGGCACGCGGGGCCTTGCCCCGCGGCCGGCTCTTCATCCAGAATTTCACGGATCACCCGCCGCACGGAGCACTACGATGTCGACGATCAATTCCGCCGTTACCGCCGCCAACAGCTCGGCCAACAGCCAGCTGCAGCAGGCCGCCCAATCGATCATCAGCGGTTCGACCGGCAACTCGTCGATGGACGTCAACTCGCTCGTGACGGCGCTTGTCAATGCAAAGACCGCCGGTCAGACCGCCGCGCTCACCGCGCAGCAGACCAGCGACAACACCCAGATTTCCGCGTACGGCGCCCTGTCGGCCGCGCTGAGCGCACTCCAGGCGGGCGTCACGACGCTGTCGAACGGCACGCTGCAGAACACCTTCACCGCCAACATGAGCGGCACCGGCATCACCGCGACCGCAGGCGCGGGGGCCGTCGCCGGCAACTATTCGATCGGCGTCACGCAGATCGCGACCTCGCAATCGCTGTCGTCGGCCGCGTTCGGCGCGTCGACGGCGCTCGGCAGCGGCACGATGACGCTGTCGCTCGGCAGCCAGTCGTTCACGGTCAACGTGGACAGCACGAACAACACGCTGTCGGGCATCGCCGCCGCGATCAACACCGCGACCGGCAACCCGGGCGTCGTCGCGTCGGTCGTCAACGGCAGCGACGGCGCCCACCTCGTGCTCAGCTCGACGCCGACCGGCGCGGCGAACACGATCAGCGTCGCGCTCAGCAACGTGTCCGGCGACAACGGCCTGTCCAGCCTCGGCGTCACGTCGACGGCCAGCACGACGGGCGGCCAGTCGACCTTTACGTCCGCGAACAGCAACGCCGCATGGACGCAAAGCACGGCCGCGCAGGACGCCGCGTTCACGATCAACAACATCGCCGCGACGAGCGCGAGCAACACCGTGACGAGCGCGATCACCGGCGTCACGCTGAACCTGACCTCGGCCGCCGTCAGCTCGACCCAGACGCAGACGCTGTCGATCGCCACCAACACACAGTCCCAGGCGTCCACGATCAACAACTTCGTGACGCTCTACAACACGCTCGTCACGACGATGGGCTCGCTGTCGAGCTTCTCGTCCGGCGCGGCCTCGCAAGGCCCGCTGCTCGGCGACTCGACGCTGAACACGATCCAGAACGCGCTCGCGTCGGTCGTCGCGAACGGCGTGACCAGCAACGGCACGACGATCACCCTCGCGTCGATCGGCGTCACGCTGCAGGACGACGGCACGCTGCAGGTCGACAACACGGCGCTCAACAGCGCGCTGCAGAACAACCCGACGGGCGTCGCGGCACTGTTCAACTCGACGAACGGGATCGGCCAGCAGCTGACGACGGACATCACGAACTACACGCAGACGGGCGGGATGATCGCCGCACGCACGACGGCGCTCAACAACGACCTGACGAGTGTCTCGCAGCAGCAGACGAACCTGTCCAACTACGTGGCAGAACTGACCAGCCAGTACCAGGCGCAGTTCACCGCGCTCAACACGCTGATGGCGACGATGAACTCCAATTCGGAGTACCTGACGCAGCTGTTCGGCGGCTCGAACAGCGCCGGCGCGCTGTCGAGCAACAAGAGCTGACCGCCGGCCACACGGGAGAGCCACGATGGAACAGACCGAACTGATCGCCCGACTCGACGCGCTCACCGACGCGCTCGAGCATGCCGCCGCAATGTCCGACTGGATCGAGGCGGCGCGCCTCGTCGACGTGCGCGATCCGCTGATCGCATCGCTCGCGGCCGACCAGCCGCCGGCCGGCCTCGCCGCGATCCGCCGGATGCAGACCAGCAACGACCGCATCTTCTCCGACGCGCAGCGCGCGCAGCAGGAACTGGCCGACGAATACCACGCGGCGATGGGCCGCGTGCAGGCCGTCAGCCAGTACCAGCGCGTCGCGAGCCGCTGACGCGCGACCGGCGCCGCGACGCCGGCGCACCCACCCGACAACAAGAACTACGCGCTGATGTGAGGGCGTGCTCGTTCGCCTCCGCCCGCCTCGTGCGGGCGTTTTTTTTGGGGTACGGCCGACCGCGCCGCCCCCGCGCCGGCCGGGCGTTCAATCGACCAAACTGACCGGGCTTTTACCGTCACCTCGCGGCATCGGCGCGGCGGCACGCTACCGATAATGGCATCGACCGACTTTCCGCAGAATTCATCATGCTCCCGTCCGAACTGCCCGCCCCCGCCGCGCTCACGCCCGAACAGCAGCTTGCGCAGGACATCGCGCTTGTCATGGACAGCGCGCTCGAACGTCAGCACAGCGGCGCGTTCGAGGACGCCCGGGCGCTGTACGAGGCCGTCCTCGACGCGATGCCCGCGCACGCGGACGCGCATTACAACCTCGCGGTGCTGCTGGTCGATACGGACCGGCCGGCCGACGCGGTGCCGCATTTCGAAGCCGCCATCGGCGCGAATCCGGCCAACGGCTACTACTGGGTCAGCTACATCCACGCGCTGCATCGCAGCGGACAGACGGCCGCCGCATGGGTCGCCGTCGAGATCGCGCAGCAGCGCGGCATCCGCGGGCCCGCGCTCGACGGCCTGATCGGACAAATGGCATCGCCCGACATCGTGCTCGCGACCGCGGCGATCGCCGTCGCCCCGAGCGGCATCGACACGGCGATCGTCCTGGAAACCGCGGCCGGCCCGGCCGACCCCGCCGGACGTCAAGGCAACGCCAAGTCCGCCCGCCGCCCCAATCAGGCGCTGCTGCAAAAGCACGCGGCGCTGTTCGACAAGAACAAGCACGCGGAAGCCACCGCGCTGGCGCGGCAACTGGTCGCCGACTATCCGGAAGAAGGCGCGTGCTGGCGCGCGCTGTCGGCCTCGCTTCACCGGGAAGGCCGCTTCGTGGAAATGATCGAGGCCGGCTTTCGCACGGTGGAATTGCTGCCCGACGAAGTGCTCGTGCGCATCCTGCTCGCCGACACGCTGCGCGCCGTCAACCGGCACACGGAAGCACACGCGCAATGCCGCCGCCTGCTCGAGATCCAGCCCGATCACCCGGAGGGGCTGCGGATCCACGGCCTCGTGCTGTTCGCGATGCGCCGCACGGAAGAAGCGCTCGCGGCCTGCCGGCGCGCGGTCGAACTCGCTCCCGGCGCGGCCGCCCCGATGAGCACGCTCGGCTTCGTGCTGCTCGAACAGGGCGCGACGCAGGAGGCCGTGGGCTGGCTGAGGCGCGCGATCGAAATCAACCCGACCGACAGCATCACCCACAGCAGCATGCTGTTCTGTATCGCGCACAGCAGCGACTTCGATCCGCAGGCGCTCGTCGCGGAACACCGCAAGTTCGGCCAGCGCTACGACAACCACAAGCGCAAGCGCGCGGCCGTGTTCTCGAACCCGCGCGACCCGGCGCGCAAGCTGCAGGTCGGCTTCGTATCGGGCGACCTGTTCAGCCACGCGGTCGCCTCCTACGCGGTGCCCGTGATCGAGCATCTCGCGGCCGACCCCGGCATCGCGATGCACTTCTATCACAATCACTTCGAGGAAGATCAGACGTCCGATCGCTTCAAGGCCCACGCCACGACCTGGCGCAACGTCGCCGGCATGAGCGACCCGGCCTTCCTCGAACGCGTGCGCAACGACCACATCGACATCGTGATCGACCTGTCGGGCCACACCGGCCGCAACCGGCTGGTCGCGCTGGCGCAGCGCGCGGCGCCGGTGCAGGCGTCCTGGATCGGCTATCCGGCCACCACCGGCCTCGGCGCGATGGACTACTACCTGACCGATCGCTTCGTCGCGCCGCACGGCGCATTCGACGACCAGTTCGTCGAGCAGATCGTGCGGCTGCCCGCGATCGCGCCATTCATGCCGCCGCAGAACTGCCCGCCGGTCAACGGGCTGCCGGCGCTGCACAACGGCTATACGACCTACGCCAGCTTCAACCGCCTGAACAAGCTGAGCCCGCACGTGGTCGAGGTCTGGGCGCGCGTGCTGCATGCGGATCCGACCGCGCGCATGGCCCTCGGCGCGATCAGCAACGACCGCGACCAGGACCAGCTGATCGAATGGTTCTCCGCCGCGGGCATCGACATCGGCCGCCTGACGTTCCACCGGCGCTCGAACATTCCGGTCTACATGCAGCAGCATCACGGCGTCGATCTCTGCCTCGACACGTTCCCGTACACGGGCTCGACGACCACGCTCAACGGGCTGTGGATGGGCGTGCCGACCGTCACGATCCCCGGCGCGACGATGGCCGGGCGCGGCAGCGCGGGCTGGCTGCAGCACGTCGGACTCGACGCCTACATCGCGGCGGACGAGGACGATTTCGTCGCGAAGGCGCTCGCGCTCGGCCGCGATACCGCCGCGCTGCAGACGCTGCGCGCGGGCCTGCGCGCACGCTGCGCTGAATCCGCCGCGTTCCGGCCGGCCGTCGTCGCGGCCGGGCTATCGTCCGCGCTGCGCACGATGTGGACCCGCTGGTGCGGGAACGAACCCGTCACCGCATTCGACACCCCGCTGTTCGAGGACGCGACCCCTGCGCGCGCCTCGGCCGAGGCCTGAAGCACGCCCTATCGGGAGAGACCATCATGACCGCCAGCCTGCCCGCTTCGTCCGTCGCGCAACTGCCGCACGAGCGCATCTACGTCACGCAACCGCACCTGCCGCCGCTCGACGAGTTCTTGCCGTACCTCGAGAAGATCTGGGCGAGCCGCACGCTGACCAACGGCGGCCCGTTCCACCAGCAGTTCGAGCGTGCGCTGTGCGAGTATCTCGGCGTGCCGTACCTGTCGCTGTTCGCGAACGGCACGCTCGCGCTCGTCACCGCGCTGCAGGCGCTGCGCATCACCGGCGAGGTGATCACGACGCCCTACTCGTTCGTCGCGACCGCGCATTCGCTGCTGTGGAACGGCATCAAGCCGGTGTTCGTCGACGTCACGCCCGGCACGCTCAATCTCGACCCGGCCCGCATCGAGGCGGCGATCACGCCGCACACCACCGCGATCATGCCCGTGCACTGCTACGGCAATCCGTGCGACGTGGACGCGATCCAGAAGATCGCCGACAACTACAACCTGCGCGTGATCTACGACGCGGCGCATGCGTTCGGCGTGCGCAATGCCGGCGGAAGCGTGCTCACGCACGGCGACCTGTCGGTGCTGAGCTTCCACGCGACGAAGGTGTTCAATACGTTCGAAGGCGGCGCGATCATCTGCCCCGACGCGAAAACCAAGCAGCGCATCGACCACCTGAAGAATTTCGGTTTCGTCGACGAGGTCACGGTCGTCGCGCCCGGCATCAACGGCAAGATGAGCGAAATCAACGCCGCATTCGGGATGCTGCAGCTTCAGCACATCGACGGCGCGCTCGCGCGCCGCCGCGCGATCGACACGCTGTACCGCACGCTGCTGAACGACGTGCGCGGCATCCGCTGCGTGCCGCTCGGCGGCCAGACCGTCGCGAACCACGCGTATTTCGCGATCCTCGTCGACGAGGACTATCCGCTCGACCGCGATGCGCTGTACCAGAAGCTGCGCGACTACGACGTGTATGCGCGCCGCTACTTCCATCCGCTGATTTCGGAATTCCCGATGTATCGCGGGCTGCCGTCCGCGAACCGAGACAACCTGCCCGTCGCCACCGAGGCCGCGCGCAAGGTGCTGTGCCTGCCGATCTACCCGGCGCTCACCGACGACATGGTCCGTCGCATCGTCGAGCTGATCGCGCACTGACGCGCGGCGCTTACAGGTAGCGCTCGCCGGCCGCCCGCGCGCGGATCCGGCGGGCCGGATTGCCGTACGCGACCGTGTACGGCTCGACATCGCGCAGCACCACCGAGCCCGCGCCGACGACGCTGTGCTCGCCCACCGAGATCCGGTGCCGCAGCATTGCACCGAGGCCGATCGCCGCGCCGCGGCCGATCCGGCAGTTGCCGCCGGTAACGACGCCCGGCGCGAGACTCGAGAAATCCTCCATCACGCCGTCATGGTCCAGCGACGCGTGCGTGTTGACGATGCAGCCGTCGCCGATCGTGCTGCACGGATTGATCACCGCACCGGCCATCACGACCGTACCCGCGCCGATCGTCGACGCCTTGCCGATGCGCGCGCCAGGGTGCACCGCCGACACGCACGGCAGACCGGGCACACGGGCCGCGAGATCGGCCGTCACCTTCTCGCGCGCATGGTTGTCGCCGATGGCGACCAGCAGCCCGGCGACACCGTGCACGTCGACCAGATCCGGCAGGTCGCGCTCGGCGCCCAGCACCGGGTAGCCGAGCGTTTCCTCGCCGCGGGGCCGGAACGAATCGATCAGCCCGGCGATCCGGTACCGGCCGGCCTGCTCGACGATGTCGATCACGACCTTGGCGTGACCGGACGAGCCGATGATGACGATGTTTTCCACGAGGGCCTCGATTGATCTGAAACGCGGGTACGGCAGGGCCGGGCTTCCCGCAGTATGCCGTGTCGCCGAACGCGCACGGCGGGCGTGGTCGTATCAGACGGCCCGCGCGGTTTCGTCCGCCATCGCGCGGCCCGCCGCGAAATGCGCGGCGAATGCCCCGCGCAAGCGCTCGGCCATCCGGATCCAGCTCTCGTCGCGCCCGCGCCGGAACAGCCGCACCGTGCCGGGATACCACGGCGAATCGTCGCGATCGTGCATCCAGCGCCAGTCCACATCCTGATTCGGCAGCAGCACCCAGCAAGGCTTGCCGAGCGAGGCGGCCAGATGGGCGGTCGACGTATCGACGCACACGACGAGATCGAGTTGCGCGACGATCGCGGCGGTATCCGCGAAATCGTCGATCTCCGAGCCCAGGTGCAGCAGCGGCAGGCCGCCCGGCGGCTGGCACGCCTCGTCCTCGCCCTGCCCTTTTTGCAGGCTCGCGAACTGCACGCCCGGCACGCTCCACAGCGGCGTCAGCAATGCGAGCGACGGCAGCGAGCGGTGCGCGTCGTTGTGATGCTTCGGGTTGCCTTTCCACACGAGGCCGACGCGCGGGCCGGCCGGCAGCACATCGAGACGCGCGCGCCAGCGCGCGACACGGGCCGGATCGGGCGCAAGCCGCACCGGCGGCGGGATCGTGTCGAGCGTCGTGCCCGTGTGCATCGGCGCGCTCAGCAGGCTTGTCCAGTAATCGAACTGCGCCGCCTGCGCCGTCGCCGTCTCGTGATCGAGCACCGCGTCGATGCCGTCGACCGCCTCCATCAGCCGATGCAGCGCGGGCTGGCACGCGAATACCACCCGCGCGGCCTGCCGCGTGCGAAACGCCGGGAAATAGCGGCTGAACTGCAGCATGTCGCCGAGGCCGTCCTCCTGCCAGACGAGCAGCGTCTTGCCGGCCAGCGGTTCGCCCTGCCACTGCGTGCACGGCAACACCTCGCGGGTCCGGCGATGCACGAACGCCGCCTGTTCGTAGCGCGATTCGTAACGCCGCCAGCCCTCCTCGAACCGGCCGAGACCGAGCAGCAGCGTCGCCAGTCCGAAGTGCGCATCGCCGTAGTCGGCGCGCAACTCCAGCGCGCGGCGATACGCACGCTCGGCGTCGTCATGGCGACCGGCATGCGCGAACGTGGCGCCGAGGTTGTAGTGCACCTCGGCCATGTCGGGAGCGAGCGACAGCGCATCGGCGAAGACGGCCGTCGCCTCGTCGTGGCGGCCCTGCGCGCGCAGGACGCAGCCGAGATTGTTGTGCGGCTGGGGCAAGCCGGGGCGGCAACGGATCGCGTCGCGATAGGCCGCTTCCGCTTCCGGCAAGCGATCGAGGTTCTGCAGCGCGACGCCGAGGTTGTAATGCGCCTCGGGATGATCCGGGCACAGCGCGAGCGCCTGGCGGCTGGCGGCTTCCGCTTCCGGCATCCGCTGCATGTCGACGAGGATCGCGCCGAGGTTCGCGTGCGCGAGCGTGTGATCGGCGCGCACGGCGATCGCGAGCCGGTACGCAAGCTCCGCCTCGGCATGCCGGCCGCGCACACGCAGCAGGTTGCCGAGGTCGGTCAGCACGTCGGCGGACTGCGGCTCGATCAGCAGCGCCTGCCCGAACGCCTGCTCGGCTTCGTCGAGCCGGCCGAGCGCTTCGAGCACCTTGCCGAACCGGTGATGGTGCGACACCCGCAACGGCGTGACGGACGCGATCTGCCGACGCAGGAGCGCCTCGGCGTCGGCCAGGCGCCCTTGCGACACGAGCAGCGCGCCCAGGCCGTCGTACGGCGGCTCGAACGCCGGCATCGTGTCGATCGCGCGTCGCCACCACGCCTCCGCGTCGGCCAGCCGGGTCAGGCCGAGCGCGCAGACGGCCGCGATGTGCAGCGCCGCGACGGCGGGCGCCGGCCGGTCGAGCAGCGGCACGACCCGCGACAGCGCATCGGCAAACTGGCCGTTCTGGCACAGGGTTGCCGCGTGTTGTATCGATACGGCTTCGTCGGAAACGGGTGTCATGTCACTGCGCGGCGCGAACCGACGGTCAGACCGGCGCCGCCGAGGCGGCCGGCTGGCCGGGCTGGCTCATGGCACGGTCCTTGGATTCCTGGAGTGCCGCGAGCGTATCGAGCGCGCGCCCTTCGTCGGCGGCGAGGTCGATCAGAAACGCGTCGTTGTGCCGCTTGATCCAGTCGAGCGGCATGTCCCACCACGCGAGCTGCAGCAGCCGTTCGCGCACTTTCTCCGTGAAGCGGAAACGAATCAGCCGGGCCGGCGATCCGGCGTAGATTCCGTATGCCTCGGTGCGGAAATTGGGCGGAATCACGGCCCGCGCCCCGATCACGCACCCGCTCTCGATCTGGCTGCCGCCGAGGAACAGCGCTTCGTCGCCGATCCACACGTCGTTGTGGATCACGGTGTCCTCGTATTGCGGCATCGACGCATTCGTGAGGCCGTTGCCGAAGATGCTGAACAGGGTCGTGGAAATGGTCCCGATCTCGTGCTGACCGTTCAGCAGGAAGCGCAGGCGCAGGCCGCCGGCCACGTTCTTGCCGATCACGAGCTTCTGCACGCCCTGGTCGTACTTGACGATCGAGCCCACGCCGAGCAAGGAGCAGCGCCCGATATGAAAGGTGCCGACCTGCGCCTCTTCATCGAGCCAGTTGCGGAAGAAATTGTTCGGAATCGTCGACAGGGCGCCATCGCGGTAGCCCAGCACGATGAAGTGCTTCGACCACGGATGGTCAGGCAGCACGCCAATACAATCGTCGGAGGTCGTAACGTTCATTTGCGGTCGCAAGTGTGCCGTTGCGGCGGCTCGATACCGGGCCGCCCGATACGGCGATGGGAAACGCCGCGGCGCATGGACCGCGAGCATGAACGATGCAGTATAGAAAGCGGGCGGCGGCAACCTACAACGGATAAGAACGGCGTTCTGGCTTCTATTCACTCGATAGGCGCGGGGACGATCCGGAGCCCACGGGCCGGATGGGTCGGGCAATCAACCCGGGCCGGCGTTCGGCGACGGCCGGCGCGCGCACCAGCCGGCCCTCGGCGGCTCGCACCCGGCACGCCGCCGCGACATCCGGGCACCGGCAGAAGCACCGCCTGGATCCGGCCGCCCCGTGCCGTCGGCAATGCCCTGACGGCGCGTTGCCGCGGCCGCCACCGACGGCGCGCCGCCTGCGTTCGCCTCCTACGCAGGCGCGACGCGCGCTCAGTTGCTCGACGAACACCCGCCGCAACTGCTCGAACTGCACGAGCTGGAACTGCACGAACTCGACGAACTGCAGCTCGACGACGAGCAACTGCTGTCGGACGAATCGAACGAACCTCCGCTGCCGGCTTTCACGGCGGCAATCGACGATATCCGCGACGTGGCCAGCATCGTGTTCGAGTACGCCGACCATGCGGTACCGGCCAGCGCATTCGCGCCGAACAGCGCGGCAGTCCACAGCAACGGGTCCGGATCGCCGCGTTCGCGATCCTGCGCCGGTTGCGAGCCGTGCGTATCCGATGTTTGCTGCGGGTCCCGCGCGGCCCGCGGATCGTGCGCGACACGGCGCGCGAGCAGCAGGGCCCGCCCGGCAGCCGTCGCGCCGCCCCGGCCGAAGCCTGTCATGCGCCGCGCGACGATCCGGTACGCGATCGCGAACACCGCCATGCAGATGACGAGCAGCAGCACGGGCCGCCCGCGGCTCAGGCCGACCGCCAGCTTCGCGGCGCCGACGCCGAGCACGAGCAGCACGATCGCGCGCGCGGCCATGCGCGACGCGCGCATCTCGCCGGGCGCCCAGAGCCAGCCCTGCGCACGCATCCCGTCGGCGACCTCTTTCGCGTAACCGGCTAGCCGCTTGCGAAACAGGTCGTAACGCACGGTGCCGGACGGCTGCTCCTTGAGCCACGCGCAGTGGTCGTCATGCCGGCCCGCGCGGTCCGGATCGCCGATCCTCACGTAGCCGCCCTGCCCGGGGACCGTCCACAGGTCGACCGCGCCCGCATGCGCGAGCGACAGCGTCACGACCTGCGCGACCCGCGCCTCGCCGCCGGTGAGATACGCGACTTCGTCGGCGCTCAGGTCGGCCGACGCCTTGCGCGTGCGCCCGCCCCAACGGCGGCGCCGGAACTCGATCGCCTGCAGCGCCGCGATCAGCAGCAACGCGATGACGCACGCCGGCACGTAGAACGCCAGGAACTGCGGGCCCGTGTAGTTCAGCACGTTGAAGTCCTGCGCCGATGCGCAGCTCGCGGCGACGCTCGCGGCCGTGGCCGCCCACGCGAGTGTCGGCAGCCGGTCGCGCCAGGTCCTGTGGGCAGGCGAGGCGGCCGGCGCACTCGCCGACGGTTCCGGCTGCCGCGCGCCGGATGCGTCGCGCAGGCCGGCGGGCGGCGGCCAGATCGACGCGGGCGGCTCGCAGCCGAACAGCCGGCGATAGCTGTCGAGCGTGTCGCGGTAACGCTGCGCGTACACGGCGGCCTCGTCCGGCGCGCCTGTGCCGGGCATGTGATGCAGCCTCGCGCGCAGGACGTCGGCGCAGAAGACGTCCCAGTACTCGTGCGTGTATTGCAGATGAAAATGCCACGCGGCATCGACCGCGACCGACGGCGTGACCGGGTGCCCGGCAATCTGCGCGAGCAACGCGAAGCGCTTGTATTCGTCGATCACGGCCAGCGCGTGCGCATGCGACCAGCCTTCGGCTTCGGCAAGGCGCCGGCTGTACGGCAGCGGCGCGTCCGGGTCGTCGGGGGAATACGCAAGCAGACGCGCGAGCAACGCCTGCTGTGCGTCGGTCAGGGTGCTGGCGTCAACAGCGGTCGAGGGAGACGGGATGGCAGCCATCTGAAGTCGGCGCGACGCGCGGACGGCCACCGCGATCGACGCCTGGAGTTGTCGTTGCGGAGGATTCTCGCACGACGGTGACGCGACGCGGCACGGCACGGCACGGCACGGCACGGCACGGCACGGCACGGCACGACGGCACCAGCATACGGTTGCGGGTTGCTGCCGCAGTGGTTGGGATGCTGGCGCGCCGTGCCGGGCCGGCACGCGCGTCAGAAATCCAGCTGCGCCAGCGTGATATCGAGCGCGGCCGCGACTTTCTTGCGCATCGACTTGCGCAGCTTCCCGCGCTTTTCATGTTTCGCGTAGTCCGCCCGGCTGATGCCGATCCGTCGCGCTACCTCGGTCCGCGTCAACCCGAGATACTCGCGCCATGCACGCGCCGGAGAGCTTCCGTCGAACACGGCGCGCGTCACGAGTTCGTGCGGAACCGGATCGCGTGCGGCAGACTGCTGCGCCATATAGTCGGCGTACGGAATCACGACGAAGGCCGGCGCGCCGTCCGGCCCGTTGATGAACTGAATGGGGAGTGATTTGCTCATGCGGTGAGCGCCGCCCGCGAGGCGACGCGGCTATTCCTCGTTTCCGCCGATATTGTCGATCGGCGCCTCGGACAAGGCTTCGGGCACGTCGAACCGGAGTCGAACCAACCGGATGCGCACGCGATCGGAAGCCGCCAAACCGGCCGGAATGTTACTGCAAACGGGAAAACTGCGACGCGGCGGAACCGCGGAAAGCCTGGAGTGGCCATTTTTGGCGCCCGGCTGGGATCGAACCAGCAACCCCTGCCTTCGGAGTTTTACCTACGCCGGCCGCCCCCTTGCCCGGCAAGGCGCTGCACACCACGCTCACTGCAAAACCAAGATCGGCCAAGGTCAATCAAGGCCGCCCCGGTTCACGCAAGCTGCCATTCCGCTGCACGGCATGCGCGGCGCCCGCCCGCGAACATCGCGCACCGTCCCGAGAAGCGTAAAGCGCGCCGCACATCGCGGCACGCACCGCGCTGCGTGCCCGCACAGGTCACGCATGCGTCCCGTTGAACGCCGCCCCGCGAAGCTCGACCATGGGAATCATCTTCACTGCCTCACGGTCCGGAACCTCGCCATGGCAAGCCGCACGACATCGACACGCCTCCCCCGCACGCCGGCCGGCACAACCGCCCGCCGCCACACCGTCCCGCATCGCGGGCAACCGTCATGATCGCGCGCACCTTGCAGGGCGATACGGTCGACGCACTCTGCTGGCGTCATTACGGCCGCACGGACGGCACCGTCGAGGCCGTGCTCGAAGCCAACACCAGGCTCGCCAGCCTCGGCGTCGTGCTGCCGGCCGGCACGCCCGTCCATCTGCCGCCGTTCGATACCGTCACGCGCACCCGGCCGCTGCTGCAACTGTTTGACTGACCCTGGAATCGCCGTCATGGCCGAACCGAACCTCACCACCGCTGCGCTGCTGTCCGCCGCGATCGGCGTCGCAGGGCTCGCGCCCGGCATCGACGGCAACGCGCTGATCGGCGCGTTCACGGGTGCCGCGCTCGTGGTCGTCACGTCGAAGGAGATCGGCGTCGCGCGCCGCGCGGCCTACCTGCTGATCTCGCTCGTGATGGGCTATCTCGCCGCGCCCGAAATCGTCGCCGCGACGCCGATCCATTCGACCGGCGTTGCCGCGTTCTTCGCGGCCGCGCTCGTCATCGCCGTCACGCTGCAGCTCATCGAGCGCGTCAAGACCCTCGATCTGCTCTCCCTGTTCCGCAGAGGGGGATGACATGCATCTCCCGTTCGCGCTGATCGCGCTCGCTGCCCACGTCGCCGTGCTCGTGCGCGTGCTCACCTACCGGCGCAACGGCGCGCGGCACCGGCATCGCGCCGCGTGGTTCGCGTGGACCGTCGCGGCGATCGCCGGCGGCGCATCGATCGAGCTGCTGCTGCACGCCGGCGCGACCGGCTTCTTCGACGCGGCCACCGCGGTGCTGCTCGCGATGTCCGTCTGCGGCACGCGCGGCAACGTCGCGCGCCTTCTGAGGAGTGAATGAATCATGAAAACCCGCCGCCTCGGTGATCACGGCGACGACGTGGCCCTGCTGCAACGCCGGCTGATCCGCGCCGGTTACGCGGTGCAGGTCACGCACGTCTATGACGCGGCAACCGAAGCCGCCGTGATCGCGCTGCAACGAAAAACCGGCCTCGTCGACGACGGTATCGCCGGCCCGAAGACCTATGCCGCACTCGCCACCGGCCAGCGCGATCCGAAGCGCCTCGCGCTCGCCGACCTCGAACGCGCCGCGCGCACGCTCGACGTTCCACTCGCATGCGTGCGCGCCGTCAACGAGGTCGAATCCCGCGGTGCCGGGTTCCTGCCCGACGGCCGGCCCGTGATCCTGTTCGAGCGCCACGTGTTCTGGAAGCGGCTGCAGGCGCGCGGCATCGATCCCGCGCCGTTCGCGGCCCGGCAGCCGGACATCGTGTCGCGCACGCGCGGCGGCTATCGCGGCAGCGCGGCGGAATACACGCGCCTCGCCGCGGCCGAATCGATCGATGCCGGCGCTGCGTGGGAATCGGCGAGCTGGGGTGCGTTCCAGGTGATGGGCTATCACTGGGAACACCTCGGTTATGCCGGCATCGACGAATTCGTCGCGTGCATGGAAAGCGGCGAAGCGCAGCAGCTCGACGCCTTCGTGCGCTACGTCGCGGCCGACAGCGCGCTGCGCCGGATGCTCGGCGCGCGCCAGTGGGCCGCATTCGCCCGCGCGTACAACGGGCCCGACTACGCGACAAACCTCTACGACGTGAAGCTCGCGCGCGCCTACGACCGGTATGCATCGCAAGCCGCGGTCGGTGCGTCTGTCGCCGCATGAACGGGTTCGCCGCGAAATGCGCCGCCTGCCTCGTCACGCTCGCCGCGTGCGCGGCCGCGGCGCTGTATCTGCATGCACTGCATGCCGACCTGGCGCTCGCGCGGCAGCAACTCGTCGACGCACGACAGACGCTGGCCGGGCGCGACGGCGTCATCGCACGCATGCAGCAGGACGCCGCCGCACGCGCGCAACAGCAGGCGCGCCTCGACCGCTCGCAAACCGCGATCGCCTCGAAGCTCGACGCCATTCGACTTGAAAACCGGAGATTGACCGATGAAAACGCCGCGCTTCGCGCCTGGGCTGGCACTCCTCTGCCTGACGACGTTGTCCGCCTGCAAGCCAATCCCGCTCTCACCGGCGCCGACGCTTACGTCGATCACGTGCCAGACGGTGAGCCGCTGCACGCTGCCGATGCTCGCGCCGCGCACCAACGGTGAGCTCGACGCCGCGCTCACGCTCGCGAAGGCGGCCTGGGCGCGCTGCGCGGCGACGGTCGACATGATCGCGGCGTGCCAGGCCGGCACGCCCGCAACCGGCCACGGAGACCGTCCGCATGAATAAGCCCGACAGCCTGCGGCGGGCGCTCGTCGCCGCGATCCCTTCCTTCGGGACCGAACCGAGCGCGCTGACCGTGCTCGTCGAGCAAGGGTCGATCGCGGCGACGGGATCGCTGACGCCGTCGTTCGAATACCGCTACACGGCGCACGTGCTCGCAACGAATTTCTCCGGCGACACCGACCGCGTGTTCGTCGCGCTGGTCGAATGGGCGCGCGCGAACCAGCCGGATCTCGTGACGAACCCGGCCTCGCGCGCGAGCGGCATCACCTTCGAGGTGGGCATCCGCGACCAGGCGGCGGCCGACCTGTCGATCCGGCTGGCGCTGACGGAAAGCGTCGTCGTCACGAGCGGACCGGATGGCGGCCACGTGATCACGCACGTCGACGATACGCGGGTCGATCCGGCCGATACGTTGACCTGGGTCGCGCTGCCGCAGATCCGGTGAGTGCGGCGGGCGTCGCGCCCGCCTTTCTGCGCGCCCGATCGAATCCGTGTGCGGTGCGCTCGGGCGCGCGCATCGCTTCTCGTCGCCTTCATCCGATCCGGCAACGGCCGCGCACCGCGGCCGCTCTTGCCTCCTCGCACGCCGCGGCGAAACTGCACGGTGCGATCGCGATGCCGATCGCATGATCCCGTCGTCCCGTCGAATCAGCCCGTTGCAACATCGAGCAGGTCATCGACTGCGTTGACGATGGATGAAAACCCCTCCACGCGCCTCGCAACGACGACCGCCACCCGGCTTCGCCACAAGACATCGACACGGCCAGTCACTCACACCTCTTCAGCACGCCGCCGCAGCGCGCCCCCCCGAACATGCGGCCCGTCACCTTCCTTCACGGCATCGATCCGGCCGCGCAGCCGAACCTTGCGACAGCACCGCCAAGCCGCACGACTCCATCCTCACGCCAACCGGTACGACGATTTTCGACGCACGTCTTCGTGCCGGCATCCGCCGCGCGCTGTCGTCGCCGCGACGACACAGGCCATCGCTCGCGCCGTGACCGCCCGGCCGGCACCATGGCTGCATGGACGCTAACGAAATTCAACGGCAGGCACGCAACGCGGTGCGCAAGGGAACGATCCTCGCGGTCGATCATGCGGCCGCGTTGTGCCGCGTCTCGGTCGGCGACGCCGATGCCGACGGCGGCGGGCTGCAGACCAACTGGATTCCCTGGGTCGCCGGCACCGCCGGCGGAACCCGCGACTGGCTGCCGCCGACGCCCGGTGAACAGGTCGTGCTGCTCTGCCCGATGGGCGATCCGGCGCAGGGCGTCGCGCTGCGCGGCGTCTATTCGAATGCCGCGCCGGCGCCGGCGTCGAGCCCGGACACGCACGCACGCGTCTATCCCGACGGCGCAAGCATCACCTACGACCACGCCGCGCATGCGCTCACCGCCGAGCTGCCGGCCGGCGCGACCGTGCGTGTCGTCGCGCCGGCGTCGGTCGTCGTGCAGACCCGCGACGCGACCGTGCACGCCGAGCGCGTCACGCTCGACGCGCAGCAGACGACCTGCACCGGCGCGCTGACGGTCAAGGGCCCGTTCGCGTTCGAAGCCGGCATGACCGGCACCGGCGGAGCCGGCGGCGGCGCCACGATGCAGATCGACGGCGCGGCCACCTTCACCCGCGAAGTGACTTCCCAGGGCATCAGCCTCCCGCATCACACGCATCGCGAACAAGGCGATGGACAACTCGTGAGCGCACCGCAATGAAAGGCATGAACGCGAACACCGGCCGCTCGATCTCGGGCCTAGACCATTTCTACCAGTCGATCGGCAAGATCGTGACGACGCCGCTCGCGTCGTGCGTGAAACGCCGCACATTCGGCTCCGAGCTGCCCGACCTGATCGACGCGCCGGGCAACGGCACCGTGCGTACGCGGCTGTATGCCGCCGTCGCGACCGCGCTGATGCGCTGGGAACCGCGCCTGACGCTGACCCGCGTCGTGCTCGCCGCGGACGACGCGAACGCGGCGGCCGGCTCGGTCTACCTCGACATCGAAGGCTGGACCGGCGAGAACGGCACGACCGTGTCGACCCGCGTGCCGGTCGCAACCGGGAGCGCGGCATGAGCGTAACGCCGATCGACCTCTCCCAGTTGCCGTCGCCCGATGTCGTCGAAACGATCGACTATGAAACGCTGCTTGCCGTGCGCAAGGCCCGGCTCGTGTCGCTCTACCCGGCCGCGGAACAGGCCGAGATCGCCGCGACGCTCGCGCTCGAATCGGAGCCGCTCGTGAAGCTGCTGCAGGAGAATGCGTACCGCGAGATCGTGCTGCGGCAGCGCGTGAACGATGCGGCGCGCGCGGTGATGCTCGCGTACGCGGTCGGCGCGGATCTCGACCACCTCGCGGCGCTGTTCGGCATCCGGCGCCTGACGATCACGCCCGCCGACCCGGAACACGACATCGCCGCGGTCATGGAAAGCGACACCGACCTGCGCGCCCGAACGCAGCTCGCGCCGCAAAGCTTCTCCGTCGCCGGCCCCGAAGGCGCGTACGTCTCGCATGCGCGCAACGCGGACGGGCGCGTGCTCGACGCGTCGGCGGTCAGCCCCGCCCCGTGCGAAGTCCTCGTCACGGTGCTGGCGCGCAACGGCGACGGAACGGCCGACCCGGCGCTGATCGACGCGGTGGCCGCAGCGCTGCAGGCCGACGACGTGCGCCCGCTCACCGACCAGGTCAGCGTGCGCGGCGCGGACATCCTGCGCTACCAGGTACGCGCGCGGCTGGTGTTCTTCGCCGGCCCGGATCGCGCGGTGGCGCTCGCGGAAGCGAACCGCGCGATGAAGAAGTACACCGAATCGATGCACCGACTCGGGATGGAAGTCACGCTCGACGGGATCTACGCGGCCGCCCGCGCGGCCGGCGTGCAGAAGGTGATCCTCGAAAGCCCGCTCGCCGGCCTGCCGGCGACGAAGCAGCAGGCGCCCTACTGCACCGCGATCGAGCTGATCGACGGCGGGGTGTACAGCAATGAATGACATCCTGCCGCCGAACGCGACACGGCTCGAACGCCGGCTCGCGTCGACGCACGCGTGCATCGACGACGTGCCGACGCCAGTCGCGACGCTGATGAACCCGGACGCGATCCGCTCCGACCTGCTGCCGTGGCTCGCATGGCACCTCGGCGTCGATGCGTGGAAGGACTACTGGCCCGAGTACGTGAAGCGCGCCCGCGCCGGCCAGGCGATCCCGATCGCGCGCCGCAAGGGCACCGCCGCGTCGGTGCGCGAAGTCGTCGCGGCCTTCGGCGGAAACATCGTCCTGCGTGAATGGTTCGAGCAGCGCCCGCCGGGCCGTCCCGGCACGTTCGACCTCGTGATGACGGTCAGCGGCCAGGAAGGTCAGCCGCCGACCGCCGAATACGTCGCCGACATCCTCGCGGAAATCGACCGGACCAAGCCGGTACGGGCGCACTACACGTTCACGCAGGGCTTCGAGATGCGGGGCCGGCAACCGGTCGGCGCCGCTGCGCGCGTGGCGGCCTATCGCCGCCTGAACCTCACCGACTACTGATCGCACATGGCAACCCAGATCATCATCACCGACGCCGGCCGTGCCGCCCTCGTCGCCGCCGGCAACGGCGGCACGAGCGCCCACCAGGTCGTGGAAATCGGCCTGTCGAACGCTCCGTTCGTCGCCGACAAGGGGCTCACGAAGCTGCCGAACGAGCTGAAGCGGATCAAGTCCTTCGGCGGCGCCAACGTCGCGCCGGACACGATCCACACGACGCTGAAGGACGACACCGCGGACCAGTACTCGCTGTACGGGTTCGGCCTCTATCTCGAGAACGGCGTGCTGCTGGCCGCGTACGGCCAGACGACGCCGATCATGGAAAAGTCGCCGGCCGCGCTGCTGCTGCTGTCGACCGACATGCAGTTCACCGCGATCGACGCGACCAAACTCGTGTTCGGCGACGCGTCGTTCCTGAATCCGCCGGCGACCACCGAGCGGCAGGGGGTGGTCGAGCTGGCGACGCAGGCGGAAGTGAATGCCGGCGGCGACGATACGCGTGCCGTCACGCCGAAAACGGCTGCGTCGCGGTATGCGGCATTGACCGGCGCCAAGTTCACCGGCCCGGTCGCGACCGAATTCGATGCCGGCCCGGACACCGCGCATGTGTCGATTCGTCCGCCGACGGGCAAGAACGGACGCGAAAGCCGCGTGCGCCTGCACGGCACGTTCGGCGGCAACAACCCGGATACCGGGTCGCGCCTCGTCGCGACGATGCGCGCGGGTTTCGACAACGGCTCGTGGGGGCGTGAATACGTCGACGTCTGGCTGAACCGCAACGCCAACGACAACCAGAGCGATGCGAACCAGGCGCGTGCGCTGCGCATCGGCTACGGCGGCCGGGTGCTGGTGGGCGACGTCAAGAACGACGACGGCGATTCGCGGCTGCGCGTCGGCGGCGATATCGCCGCCGAAGGCACGAGCTATTCCAGGAATGCGTCGATCGACGGCGGCGCCGGCAACTTCTCGACCCTGTTCTTCGGTGACGGCGGCAAGTTCCGCTGGTCGATGTTCAAGCGCGATGGCGCGGCAACTGGCGGGAACAATGGCAACGACTTCGGCATGAACGCGTTCGCCGACGACGGTGTCACGCAGTTCCCCGCATTTCGTGTCAGTCGCGGCACACAGACATTCTCGGTCGCGAAGCGGCTGCTCGTCGGTGATACCCGCGATGACGGCCGCAATGTGATTCAGGCGGCGGGAAATGCAACTTTCAATGGTGGGTTGATCTCGCGGGCGATGGACGCCAACGGTGCTCAGTTTCGGGCAGTCTATGGCGACTACGGCGCGTTCCTGCGCAACGACGGCAAGGATATGTATCTGCTGTCGACCAGCAAGGGCGATCCAGACGGCCCAGGCAACGGATTCCGGCCGTTTTCCTGGTCTCTCGCCGACGGCACCGTGCGCATCAGCAACAGCGGAGCCTGGACGGACATCGGTGGCGATCTTAGAGTCGGGAAGAATACGGACGAAGGGCGCATCAGAGTCGGTCCCATCGATGGCTACTTTTACGCCAACGCGAAGACGGTCGGCTGGTGGAGCGACAACGACGCATTCCAGTATTTTCGGGAAGATCGCACCTTCCGCGTGAACGGCAAGCCGGTATGGCACACCGGCAACCTGACGCCGCTCGATCGCGCGACAGGCGGCACGATGGCCGGCGATCTCCAGTTCGACCCAGGCAAGCGGCTTTTCCTGTCGGAAGGCAGCGCCGGGGTACCGTCCCTCACGTTCAGCAACGACGGCACACCGGACACCGGCCTGTATCACATCAACGACGGAGCGTTCGGCGTCACGTGCAACTCGACCCCGCAGGTGACGTTCACGCCGGGCGGCACCGTCTTTCAAACGCCCGTGCGAGCGCCAACGCCCGCCGCTGCCGACCGGTCGACAGCGCTCGCCACAACCGAATGGGTACTGGCCGCGCTGTCAACGACCTCCATCGGCCAGATCGTTTTCGAACCGCGCACATCGGTACGTTCGGGTTTCCTCAAAGCCAACGGCGCACTCGTCAATCGCGCCGACTACCCCGCACTGTGGGCATACGCGCAAGCCAGCGGCGCACTGGTGACGGACGACGAATGGCAGAAGGCCTTGTGGGGCAGCTTCTCGCACGGCAACGGCACGACGACGTTCCGTCTGCCGGAGCTGCGAGGCGAACACATCCGGTGCTGGGACGACGCACGCGGCATCGACACCAATCGAATCCTCGGCTCGTGGCAGGACAGCGCGAACCGATGGCACGGCCACGGCGCGAGCGCGAATGAAGTTGGCGATCACTCGCACTCAGCGTGGACTGACGGCCAGGGACAACACGGCCACGGCGTCAATGACCCGGGGCACGGTCACGGTGTCCGGATGGGGCGCGTCGGTGTCGTCGCCACCTCTTATGGCCAGGGCTGGGGCCCATACAACTGGGACCGGCAGGACCTGCATGGCACCGAAGGCGCCGGAACCGGCATCTGGCTCAACGAAGCCGGCAACCACGGCCACGGGGTCGGCATCGGCGGCGCCGGCCGCCACAGCCACGCCATCACCGTCAACGGTGACGGCAGCAACGAAGCACGGCCGCGCAACGTCGCGCTGCTCGCCATGATCCGCGCCTACTAACCTGGATAACGAAACATGCTGATCCATCACTACAGCCAATCAAACGGCGAATACCTGAGCAGCGGCCAGCCCGATGCCGATCCGCGCAACCCCGAACGCTGGCTCGTGCCGTCATGGGCGACGTTCGACGCGCCGCCGGCGCGCACGCCGACGACCTGGCCGTTCTACCGCGACGGCGCGTGGACGCTGCTGCCGGACTTCCGCGGCCGCGTCTGCTATCGCACCGACACGGGCGAAGCGGTCGAAATTGCCACCGCCGGAAAGACGCCCGACGAACTCGGCCTGACGACCGAGGCGCAACCGTCGACGCGCCACGCGTGGATCGACGGCGCGTGGGTCATCCCGGCCGCGCTGCTCGAGCGCGAGAAACGCGACGCCGCGATGGCCGAGTTCGAACGCCGCCTGGAAGCCGCGCGCAAGGCCAACGCCGGCAAGGCCGACGCGTACGCCGCGGGCCTGCTCGACGACGAAGGCATCTATTACTTCAAGGCCTGGTCGGCCTACCAGATGGCGCTCGTTTCGGTCATCCAGGCAGACACGTTCCCCGATTCTGTGACGTGGCCGACTACGCCGGCGCCGTACGTAGCGCCTCCGCCTTCGCCCCCGCAGCCGCAGCCGCAGCCGCAGCCGGAGCCGGAGCCGGAACCCCAGCCTGACGAACCAAGCGCACCTGCAGCTCCGGTCGCGAACCCCGCGACCTGATCCGCACGGGATTCCTCCCGTTCTCTTTCATCTGCAAACACAGGAGCCACACACCATGCCGCAGGATTACCACCACGGCGTACGCGTCATCGAAATCAACGAGGGCTCGCGCCCGATCCGCACCGTGTCGACGGCCGTCGTCGGCATCGTCTGCACGGCGTCCGACGCCGACGCCACCGCCTTCCCGCTCGACACGCCGGTCCTTCTGACCAACGTCGTGGCCGCGCTCGGCAAGGCTGGCACCAAGGGCACGCTGCGCCGCACGCTCGACGCGATCGGCCGGCAGACCAAGCCCGTCACGATCGTCGTGCGCGTCGCCGAAGGCAAGGACGCCGCCGAAACGGCGACCAACGTGATCGGCAGCGTCACCGCCGACGGCAAGTACACGGGCATGAAGGCGCTGCTCGGCGCGCAGGCGCGCTTCGGCGTGAAACCGCGCATCCTCGCGACGCCGGGCCTCGACACGCAACCCGTCGCCGCCGCGCTCGCGTCGATCGCGCAGTCGCTGCGCGCATTCGCGTACGTGTCGGCCAACGGCTGCAAGACGAAGCAAGAAGCCGTCACGTATCGCAAGCAGTTCAGCCAGCGCGAACTCATGGTCGTCTGGCCGGATTTCCTCGCGTGGGACGACACGACCAACACGACCGTCGTCGTGCCGGCCACCGCATACGCGGCCGGCCTGCGCGCGAAGATCGACAACGACACCGGCTGGCACAAGACACTGTCGAACGTCGGCGTGAACGGTGTCACCGGCATCAGCGCCGACGTGTCGTGGGATCTGCAGGACCCGGCGACGGACGCCGGCTTCCTGAACGAGCAGGACGTGACGACGCTCGTGAACCGCAACGGCTTCCGCTTCTGGGGTTCGCGCACGTGCTCGGACGATCCGCTGTTCGCGTTCGAGAACTACACGCGCACCGCGCAGGTCATCGCCGATTCGATCGCCGAAGCGCAGATGGCGATCATCGACGGCCCGCTGAACCCGTCGCTGCCGCGCGACATCATCGAGACCATCAACGCCAAGTTCCGCGAATGGATTTCGCAAGGCTACCTGATCGGCGGCTCGGCCTGGTACGACCCGGAGCCGAACACGACCGACGTGCTGAAGTCCGGCAAGGCATATCTCGACTACGAATACACGCCGGTTCCGCCGCTCGAAAACCTGATGCTGCGCCAGCGCATCACCGACCGTTATCTCGCCGATTTCGCCGCGCGCGTGAGCGCGTAACGACCGGCCTCACCAGGAGTCAAACACGATGGGTATGCCTCGCAAACTCAAGGGATTCAACCTGTTCCAGAACGGCGAGAACTTCGTCGGCCAGGTTGTCGAAGTCACGCTGCCGAAGCTCACGCGCAAGATGGAGGACTACCAGGGCGGCGGCATGAGCGGCCCGATCAAGGTCGACTTCGGGCAGGAAGGCATCCAGCTCGAATGGACCTGCGGCGGCTTCATGCGCTCCGTGCTCGGCCAGTACGCGATCACGAAGCACGACGGCGTGCTGCTGCGCTTCGCCGGCGGTTACCAGTCCGAGGATTCGACCAGTGTCGACGCGATCGAGATCGTGATCCGCGGCCGCCACAGCGAAATCGACCCGGGCACCGCGAAATCGAAGGAAGACACCGCGTTCAAGGTAACGACCGTCGCCAGCTACTACAAGCTGTCCGTGAACGGCCAGGACGTGATCGAGATCGACTTCGTCAACATGATCGAGAAGGTCAACGGCAACGACCTGTTCGCGGCGCTGCGCAACGCGATCGGCCTGTAATCGGCCGCCCGGCCGGCCATACCGGCCGGGTTTCTCCGCCGCTCCTCCCGACAGATCACCACAGGACCACCATGAATCCGATGCAATCCGAACCGGCCGTGCACGACCTGCAGGCCGACGCCCCCGTCGCGACCACTGCGGCCGCCGTGGCCGCCGACGCCGCGCCCGAACAGGACGATCCGGCAACGCACACGCTCGATACCCCGCTCGTGCGCGGCAGCCAGACGATCACCTCGATCACGCTGCGCAAGCCCAAATCGGGCGAGCTGCGCGGCGTGTCGCTGTCCGACCTCGTCAGCCTCGACGTGGTCGCACTGTCGAAGGTGCTGCCGCGCATCAGCTCGCCGATGCTGACGGAAGCCGACGTCGCCAACATCGACCCCGCCGACCTCGTGCAACTGGGAGGCATCTTCGCCGGTTTTTTGATGCCGAAGGCCGTGAAATCCCGACTGGCCTCCCAGACCGCATAGAAGACCCGATGGCGGACATCGCGACGGTGTTCGGCTGGACGCCACCCGTGATGGACGCCTTCAGCCTGGCCGAGCTGATGGACTGGCGCGAGCGCGCGCGAGTGCGCGCCGGCGCCCAATGAGCGAAACGAGCGACGATGGACAACACCACGAAACTGCGCGTCATGTTCGACCTGGTCGACAACATGACGAAGCCCCTGCAAATGATGCTGACCGGCAACCAGGGGCTGGCTGCATCGCTGCGCGCGACCCGCCGCGAGCTGGACGACATGGCGAAGACGCAGAAGCGCATCAGCGAGTTTCGCGATTTGCGCAGCGGCGTAGCCAGGACGGCGACCGATCTCAAGCTGACTAAGCTGCGCATCGGGCAGCTGCGCGTGTCGCTGCGCGAGTCCGGTCCGCCGTCGCGCCAGATGATCGACGATTTCGACAACGTGCAGCGCTCGGCAACGGAACTCACGGCCACGCAAGGCAGGCAGGTCGCACGCATCCGCGAGTTGCGCGCGCAGCTGATCGGTGCGGGCGTCGAGACGCGCAATCTCGATCAGCACGAGCTCAATCTGGCCGTGAACAGCAGGCGACGCCAGGCGCAGATGCGGGCCGACGTGCTCGCGTACGACGACGGGCGCCGCAAACGCGCCGAAGCACGGCGCGCGAAGCTCGAATCGCTGCGCGCCGTCGGCCAGAAGTGGACGGAGCGCGGCAAGGCCGTCAAGGGCGTCGGCACGGAAATGTTCGGCATGCTGTCCAAGCCGCTCGACGCCGCGAAGCAGGCCGAAAGCGAAACCTTGCGCATGCGGGCGCAGGGCGCCTCGGCCGACGCCGTGAAATTCGCGCGCACGCAGCAGGTCAGCGGCCAGTCGACCAGCGACAACCTGACGCTGATGCGCGAATCGCTGTCGGCGCTCGGCGGCGACGAGCAGCGCGCGCGTGTCATGATCCAGACCGTGGCGGAGATGAAGTCGGCCAACGAGGCGCTGTACGGCAAGGACGAAGCGAAGGCGAACGTCGACAAGTTCATGGGCATGCTGAAGGTGATCGACCTGCGCGGCCGCACGAAAGACAAAACCGCAGGCGCCGGCGAAGCGGATGCCGTGCAGAAGATGCTGCTCGCGACCGGCGGCAACGTCAGCAGCGACGAGTGGAACAATTTCGCGGAATCGGGCGGCGGCGCAGCCCGGCGCCTGCGCACGGACGCGTTCTACTACCAGATGCAGCCGCTCATCGAGAAGCTCGGCGGCAAGGCCGCCGGCGAAGGGCTCGCGGCGCTGTCCGGCAGCGTCCTCGAAGGCAAGGCGAGCGCACCCGCCGCCAGGCGGCTGGCGGCGCTCGGCCTGGTCGATCCGAAACAAGTCAGGCACGGCAGGAACGGCGCGATCAGCGGGCTCAAGCCGGGCGCGCTGGCAGGCAGCGCCATGCTGCAGGCTTCGCCGCTCGAATGGCTCGAAAAGGTGCTGCTGCCGAAGCTCGCCGCGAAAGGGATCACGAGCCCCGACAAGATCAAGGCCACGATCGCGACGCTGTTCCCCGACAAGGCCGCGGGCGGCCTGCTCTCGAAGATGGTCGAGCTGCGCGAGCAGATCCACGACACCGAACGGCAGAGCGCAAACGCCGACGGCATCGGCGCGCTCAACGCGAAAGGCATGGCGTCGACGCAGGGCCGCGAGCTCGCCGCGCTCGCGCAGCTGCGCGATCTGCAGCTCGAGATCGGCGAACGGGTCGCCCCGCTCTACAACAAGGCGCTCGACCTCACGGCCAGCGCGATCGGCAAGGTCGTCCGGTTCATGCGCGAGCACCCCGCGGCCGCGAACGTGATCGTCACGACGCTGACGGTGCTCGCCGGGCTGTTCGTCGCCGTCGGCACACTCGCAACCGTATTCGGCACCGTGCTGAGTGCGCTCCCGGTGCTCCAGTTCGCGTCGTCGATGCTCGGCGCGTTCGGGATGATCGGGCAGGCGCTGCTGGTGCTGGGCCGCCTGGCGCTGGCCAATCCGCTGCTGGCCGTGATCTCGGTGATCGCGATGGCCGCGTTCTACGTCTGGCAGCACTGGGACACGCTCGGCCCGAAATTCATCGCGCTGTGGGAAACCATCAAGGGTGCGTTCGGCGCGGCCGGCGACTGGATCACCGCCAAATGGGACGCTACCGTCGAGTGGGTGAAGACCTCGCTCGCCGGCATCGGCGACTGGTTCGGCAGCATCGGCACGCGCTTCCAGGAAATCGGCGCCAGCCTCGTTTCGGGGCTCGTCGACGGCATCACGAATCGCCTCGGCACGCTGAAGGATTCGGTCGGCAACCTGGGCAGCTCGGCGCTCGGCTGGCTCAAGGAAAAACTGGGCATGCAGGATTCGGCTGCATCAGCCGCACCCGGCAACGGCACGGGTGGAGCCGACACCAGCACCACCCCAACCCGCACGATCCGCACCGCCGCCGCGCTCACGACCGCCGCCGCACTCGTCGGCCCGCCCGCCTTCGCCGCGAGCCCGGCGATCGGCGCCGCCGCGCCGCTCGAGCGCTACAACACGCCGCTCGACTACCGCCCGCCACTCACCGCGCCGGCTGCCTTCGCGAGCGCCGCGCCCGCGTCCGGGCCCATCACCATCAACATCGCGCCGCCGCCCGGCGCCGATCCCGCCGAGATCGCGCGCCTCGTGCGCGCCGAACTCGAGCGCGCCGAACGCGCGAAGGCGTCACGCACCGCGTCGCGCCTGTCCGATTGATTGTCCGCCGGAGGAAACCCGCCCATGATGATGTCGCTCGACCAGTTCGTTTTCAGCCTGGCGACCACGCCGTACCAGGAGCTCCAGCGCCAGCGCAACTGGAAGCATCGCACCAGCTCGCGCATCGGCGTGCGCGACGCGAGCCAGTTCACCGGCGCCGGTGACGACACGATCACGCTCACCGGCATCGTCGCGCCCGACAACGGCATCGGCGAGATCGCGTCGATCGAGGCGCTCGCCCGGATGGGCGACAACGGCGACGCGTACGTGCTCGTCGACGGCAACGGCAACGTGTACGGCGCATACGTGATCGACAGCCTCAACGAGACGGCCTCGTACCACACGAAGGAAGGCATAGCGCGCAAGATCGCGTTCACGCTGACGCTCAAGCGCGTCGACGACGGCGTGCTCGCCGAAGTGCAGCAGGACGACGAAACCGGAGCCGACGAGCAATGAGCACCGTGGAACGCAAGCCGGGCGACGCGCCGGCCCGCGCGGGACGCGTGCAGCCGCAGGCCGACTACCGCATCACGCTCGACGGCCGCGACCTGTCGCGCCTGATCGCGCCGAACCTGGTCAGCCTGTCGCTGTCGGAGTCGCGCGCCGACGAAGCCGACATGCTCGACCTCGTGCTCGACGATGCGCAGGGCACGTTCGCGATCCCGAAGCGCGGCGCGAGCATCAAGCTGTCGATCGGATGGGTTGGCGAACCGCTCGTCGACAAGGGCGCGTTCACCGTCGACGAAGTCGAGCACGCCGGCACACCGGACGTCATCACGATCCGCGCGCGCTCGGCGTCGATGACGAACGGCATGCACGAGCGCCGCGAGAAAAGCTGGCACCGGCAGACGATCGGCGCGATCGTGCGCACCATCGCGACGCGCTACGGGCTCACGGCCGCCGTCGACGCCACGCTCGCCGCGACGCGGATCGACCACGTCGACCAGACGCAGGAGTCGGACATGTCGTTCCTCACGCGTCTCGCGAAGCGCTACGACGCGGTGATGACGGTGAAGGACAAGCACCTGCTGTTCACGCCGATCGGCAGCGGCAAGACGGCCAGCGGCAAGACGCTCGACGTGCTGGCCATCACGCGCGCGAGCGGCGACCAGCATCGCTATCACATCGCGCAGCGCGACAGCTACACGTCGGTGCGCGCGCACTACCACTCGAACGGCAGCGCGCGGCGGCTGTCGGTGGTCGTCGGCGACGCCAGGGGCAAGAACGTCAAGGTGCTGCCCGACGATTACGCGACCGAGGACGAGGCACGCGCGGCCGCGCAGGCCGACCATGCGCGCACGCAGCGCGGCCAGTCGACGCTGAGCTACACGCTCGCGCTCGGCCGACCTGAACTGTTTCCCGAGATGCCCGTCACGGTGACGGGCTTCAAGCCGGAGATCGACGACACGCCTTGGCTCGTGAAGAAGGCGACGCATACGATCGGCGACGGCGGGTTCACGACCGCGCTCGAACTCGAGGTACGCGATGCGCCGCAGAAAAAGCGCGGCGGCGGCAAGCACTGATCGGTGGGGAAGCGGCCGTGCCGGACACGCGATCGCGTGTCGTCGATCGCGGTGGCAGATTCAGGGGTTCGGCGGGGATGAGGTGAGGCAACGCACGCATGCGCGGCCTGGATTCGATACTTCGACATGGCGGCCGGCGCGGATGCCGGCCGGCAGGAATCGGTGGTGACGACGGTTCAGCTCGATTGCTGACGCCCGCCGAGCGAGATGCGCGGATCCCGCGCGTCACCGCATTGCTGCAACGTGGCACGCGCATCGCGCAGATTGGCCATCGCCTGCAGCGCGGCTTCGAGCACCTGCCCGACCGACAGCATCGCGTTGTCGATCGCCGCATGCGCATCAGCCCGCTCGCCGTCGGTCAGGTCCGAACGATATCGGGGCGGGCCCATCGTCAATCCACGCGTGTCCGCGCGATGATCGGCGCGATCCATCGCACCGATCGTCCCGTTGTCGTGCTTCCTGTTGGTGTCCATTTTTCCGGTCTCCGCAAACACAGTCATCACCGGGGGCCGCCTGACGCGACGGGCCGCCTCGGAACGCCCCACCGCCAGCTCGCCGGCTTTCAGAATGCTAAACCAATACTGTATGGATATACAGTCTTTCGTCCGATTTTATCCGATGCCCATGCGCGACGTCCTCACGGCATCGTGGCGGTATCGGGAAACGAAAAGGATGACGGGCGCCCTCGCCGCCGCACGCGCGACGGATCTCGAACCGGGCTGGAATCGTACGAAAAGCGGCAGCGTATTGCGCGCCGCGAGCACGCGCGCCGGGTGAGGTTGCGGGGCGCGGCCGCGCCGGCCGCTTACTTCTTCGGTTGTTTCGCCGCGCGTTCGGCCTTCAGCCGCTCGACCTCGGCCATCGCGCGCTCGACGTTTTCCGCGGTGCGCTGATCGAGCGCCGCGCGGCGCTTTTCGGGCACGCGCTTCGCGCGCCGCGGCGTCGCGGCCTGCACCATCGCGCCGGTGCTGATGCAGCTGACGAGGAATGCGTGCAGCGACGCCTTGCCGGCGTCGTTGAGCTGCCGGTACATCGCGAGCACGTCGGCCTCGTCTGCGTCGCGGGTGCCCGCCTCCGGCGCCGCCTCGCCGGCTGCGCGCCGTTCGCCGGTCAGCACGTAACCGATATCGACGCCGATTGCGCGAACGGCCAGCAGATAGGTCGCGTCGGGAGCGCGCTCGTCCGACTCGTACGCCGACTGTGAGCGTCTCGCGACACCGCCCACGGTCGCGAACTCGTCCTGACTGAGCCCGATCCGCAAGCGCTCGTCCCGCAAGCGACTCCCAATTTGTGCCATAAATTACCCATTAACAATTGACGCGTCATTTTTTGCTCATTACACTAGCCTCACCGTAACGCAAGACTATTTCCGCAAAGCAAAGTATACCGACCATGACCACACCCAAAGGCCCACGCCGTTCGCCGCGCGGCACGATGTCGGACAAGCCCGTCTACGTGGGGCTGACGCCCGCCGAGCGCGGCGAACTCGAACAACTCGCCGCGCAGCGCAACCGCTCGATCTCCAGCATGGCGCGCGAATTGATCCGGCTCGGCGCCAGCCACTTGCGCGCGATCGCGGCGCCACGCGCCCGCTCCGCCCGCCATTGAACCCGGGAATCGCCATGTTCCGCGCTTTCGAACGCTTCCCGGTTCCGGTGTCCGCCGCATCGATTGTGAATCGCGCGTGCGCCCGCACCAATCCGCCGATCGGCCAGTCGCGCAGCCCAGGCACGCGCCCGGCCCACGATCGGCGCCGGCCACGCGCAGTCTCCCGCCCGGAGTAAGCCCATGCGAATCCTGAACCGCTGCCCGCATTGCCGCACGCGCGCCACCGCACGCAGCAGCCGCGAAATGTCGCTGACGTTCCGCGAAATCACCTTCCAGTGCTCGAACCCCGAGTGCGGCCACACGTACGTCGTCAACATGGAATTCGCGCGCACGCTGTCGCCGTCCGCGATCCCGAACCTGTCGTTGCAGTTGCCGCTCTCGCCGCACGTGCGCGAACGCCTCGCCGCGCAGCTCGAGCTGCCCGTCTGACGCCCTAGACCCTTCGTTCCGCGTTTCCCTCGCATCGTGCCCATGCGGCGCGAGGGATCGCTTTTGCCATTGAAAGGACACCTCATGAACACGATCCGCGCAGGCCGCGCAGGCCGCGCAGGCCGCGCAAGCCGCGCCGGCGCCTTCGGCCCGGAGGCACGCCCATGAACCGCTACCCCGTCGAACCCGCGCCGCACGACGCCGCGCTGCGCGCCGCCATCGCGGCGGCCGCCGGCACGCTGTGCTTCGACAACCCGCCGGACAGCCTCGCGCGGCAGCACGCTCTCGCCCGCTTCGTGTCGGCGCTCGCCGATCGCCTCGCGCTCGGCTTTCCGCACTCCGCCGCCGCGCTGCGCGCGCTCGCCGCTTCGCCGGCGACGGCCGGCAACCCGGCGCAGCCCACGCCCACGCAACCCGAACGGCAGCAATGACGAAGATGGCTTCGATCGACGAACTGAAACGACACATCGACCTGCACGATCTCGCCGGCCGTCTCGGCCTGAAACGCGGGCGCGGCGGCGAACGCGCGCTCTACCACTCGCCGCAGCACGCGGACCGGAACCCGTCGCTGTCGATCTACGCAAACCACCCGAAGTACGGCACCGGCTGGCGCGACCACAGCGCCGACGCCGGCGGCTCGTGCATCGACCTCGTGATCCATGCGCGCGGCGGCACCGTCGCCGACGCCGTCCGCTATCTGCACGACGCGTACTGCCTCCCGCTCGACCATCAGGCGCCGGCCGAGCGTCGCGAGAAAACGACCGTCGAATACATCGCCGATCGTTGCTTCGCCGAGCGTGACCAGGTCCGCGAATACCTGGGCGGCCGTGGCATTTCCGCCGGCGCCATCGACGCCGCGATCGCCGCGCGCTCGCTAGGCTTCAACACGTGGACCAGCTCGAAGGTCGCCGCCGGCGAAGTCGGCCACGCCGGCCCGGCCGCCGCGTTCATCGTCCGCGCCTCGGGCGATGCGCGCGTCGTCGCGGTCGACATGCGCTACGTCGATCCGGCGCTCAACGGCGGTGTCAAGACGCAGACCCAGGGCGACAAGGCCGGCTACGGCTGGACCGCCGACGCGCGCCGGCTCGACCGGGCGAAGCGCGTGGTCATCGTCGAAAGCGCGATCAACGCGCTGTCGATCGACACCTGCGCGCTGCCCGGCACGGCCGCGCTCGCGCTGCGCGGCCTCGCGAACGTCGCGCACGTCGACTTCGCGTTCCTGCGCGGCAAGCAGGTCACGATCTGCCTGGACAACGACGAGCCGTTCGCGGACGGCCACCCGCGCGCCGGGCAGCGGCCTGGCCCGGAAGCCGCGTGGGCGCTCCACGAGCGGCTGACCGCGCTCGACATCAGCGCGGTGCTGGTCGACCAGTCGGACTGGCTCGCGGATCTCGCGGACGCCGGCACCGCGCGCGCGCCGATCAACGATGTGAACGACTACCTGCAGCTGCGCGGCCCGGCCGACCTCGCACGCGCGCTCGACCAGCTCGAACCGTGGCTCGTCGCCGGCCTGCCCGGCGATGCGTCGCGCCGCGGCCGGCCGCGCATCTTCCTGCCGCCGCACGATTTCGCGCAGTACTGGCGCTTTCGTGTGCGGCCGGACTTCACGAGCTACATCACGAAGATGGACCGCAACGAGGAGTCGGGCGTCGACACGCCGGTGATGACGGACCTGTGCGGCTTTCGCATCGCCGGCATCAGCCGTGTGGCCGTCGCGAGCGCGACGTCGACGATGACGGGCGACGCCGACCAGGCGCCCACCGTCTACTTCGCGGTGTCGGTGCAGGCGCCGCGCCACGGCGCGCAGCTGATCCGCCGCGTGATGCTCGACGACCAGCTGCACAACGTCGACCAGTGGGGCAAGTTCGGCCCGATCTGGGCGCCGGCGCCGTTCAAGCGGATGGTGAACATCCTCGAGCGCGGCGCCGATCTCGGCGCGCGCCGCGCCGCGAACTTCGTCGGCCTCGCGTGGCGCGACGGCCGGCTGATCGTCAACGAAGGCCCCGACTGCTACTTCACCGAAGCGGACAAGCAGTGCCCGTATCACAACCTGACGTTCCCGGGCGGCCCGGTGAGCGACGCGCGCCGCGTGATCGCGGCTTACCAGACGACGTTCCGGCAGAATGCCGCGACGATCCCGCTCGTGTGGGCACTCGGCGGCCACCTGAAGGCGCTGCTCGGCTTCTGGCCGCACCTCACGATCCAGGCGAACAAGGGCGCGGGGAAATCGACGCTCATCAAGCGGCTCGAGCGCTCGCTCGCATTCACGATGTTCTCGGGGCAGTCGCTGCAGACCGAGTTCCGGCTGCTGACCAGCATCAGCCACACGAGCCACCCGGTCGGCTGGGAGGAACTGTCGGCGCGCCGGCAGGACGTGATCGACAAGGCGGTCGGGCTGCTGCAGGAGAACTACCAGTACACGGTGACGCGCCGAGGCACCGACATGACCGAATACCTGCTGTGCGCGCCCGTGATGCTCGCCGGCGAGGACGTGCCGGTGCGCAGCCTGCTCGGCAAGCTCGTGCGCACGACGCTGACCGGCAAGCGCGGACCGCTGCTGCCCGACGACCTGCCGCGTTTCCCGGTCCGGCAATGGCTCGAATTCCTGACCGGGCTCGACCGGCGCACGGCGCTCGACCAGTACGCGACGCTGCGCGACAAGGCGCTCGCCGGCTGCCGCGCGAGCGGCGAGGACGACGGCGCGCGGCGCATGGCCGGCAACTACGCGGCCATCGGGCTCGCGTGGCGCTACCTGTGCGAGTTCGCGGGGATGGACCCGAGCGAAGGCGATTTCGCGCGCGACCTGGTCGCCGAGATGAACGGCCACGTCGCCGAAACGAGCGCCGACCGCGAGCCGTGGGTCTGGATCATGGAAACGGTACTGTCGGAAATCGACGGCGGCAACTACAAGCATCCGTACACGTTCGACACCGTCGACGGTGAATTCTGCCTGCTGCTGCGCACCGGGCACGTGATGGATCACCTCGCGCACACGAGCGCGCTGCGGGACAAGTGGAACGCGCTGCCGGTGAAGTCCGACCGCGTGTTCAAGGCGCAGCTCAAGCATGCCGGCGTCGTGGTCGGCGAGAAGGAAGTCGAGCGCCGCATCTACATGCGACGCGTGCCGTACCTAACGCCGGTGTCGCTCGAACGCCTGGCCGCATTCGGCCTGCACGTGTCGGTGCGCGAGGACCTGGCGACCGACGCGCTGCACGGAGCCCGCGCATGAGCCGCGCACCGGAAAGCCGGCTGGCGCGCGGCTCGTGCCACGGGGAGCGGGCACGCAGTGCACACGAGTCGTGGTTGTCGTGGTTGCCGGCTCGCAAGTCCTTGATTCCTGACGGAACTGCCGCCATGCGTCGATCGGGATTCGCCACGTGTTGCGCCGTTTTTGCCACGTGTCCGGTTTGGCCAAGGGCCGTCGCGCCTTCCTCTCCTTCTCTCTTCAATTCATTGAAAGAGAAGAAGAAAACGTACCGGGAAGCCACAGCGCCCGGCCGCAATCGCACGCCACGAGTCCGTCGCGCATTGCCATCGGTCGCGGGCAACGACGCGGTTTCGCGCCACGGGTTCCTCGCGGCCGCCATGCATGAATGATGGCGGCCGATGACAAACAAAACTCTTGAACATCAACGTGTTATGCGCCCTTCACCCGCGATCCATCCTTCCACGAGTTGCGCTGCGTGCCCGCCCGCCGCACCGCCCGCCGCACCGCATGCCGGTGACGCGAACCCGGCGACCGTCGACCTGTCCGGCGCGGCGGCGCTGCTCGGCGCGCATCCCGAAACGGTGCGCCTGAAGGCCAAGGCCGGCGCGCTGCCCGGCCGCAAGGTCGGCAAGCGCTGGATCTTTTCAGTCGTCGCGCTGCAGCGCTACCTGGCTGGGGAATGGCTCCCGCGCGCCACGCAAAACGATCAGCATCAACAACAGGAAACCCGCCCATGTCGCTCTACAAACGGGCAACCAGCCCGAACTGGCAATACAAGCTGCACCCCCCTGGCGGCGGAACGCCGATACAGGGAAGCACTGGCACCCGCGACAAAGCGCGGGCCCAGGAATTCCACGACCGGCTGAAGGTCGACCTGTGGAACCAGGCACGGCTCGGCACGAAGCCGCGTCATTCGTGGAACGACGCGGTCGTCCGCTATGTCGGCGAACGCGCGGGCCTCGCGAGCCTGGAGACCTCGAAGATCCATCTGCGCTGGCTCGACCGGCACCTGTCCGACGTCGAACTCACCGACATCGACCGGAACCGGATCGACGCAATCGCGCTCGCCAAGCGCCGCGAGCCGCGCACGGTGCGCACGCGGCACGGCGTCGTCGAGACCGGCCGCGCCGTCAGCGACGGCACGGTGCGCCGCGTGATCGGCGTGCTGAAAGCCGTGTTGAACGCGGCGGTCGAATGGGAATGGCTCGCGCGCGCGCCGGTCACGAAGCACGCGAAGGTCGTGTCGAAACGGATCCGCTGGCTGACGCCGGCCGAGGCGGAGCGGCTGCTCGCCGAGCTGCCCGCCCATCTCGCCGACATGGCGCGCTTCAGCCTCGAAACCGGCCTGCGCCGCGCCAACGTGACGGGGCTGCAATGGTCGCAGGTCGACCTCGAGCGGCGCGTCGCGTGGATCCATCCGGACCAGGCGAAGGCGCGCAAGGCGATCACGGTGCCGCTGTCGGACACCGCGATCGCGGTGCTGCGGCGCCAGCGCGCGAGCCCGCGCGCGCCGGCATGCGCGGACAGCGTGTTCGTCTACCGCGGCAGGCCGGTCCATCAGACGGCCACGGCGGCCTGGGCGAAGGCGCTGCGGCGCGCCGGCCTGCACAACTTCCGCTGGCACGACCTGCGCCACACGTGGGCGAGCTGGCACGTGCAGCGCGGCACGCCGCTACAGGTGCTCAAGGAGCTGGGCGGATGGGAAACGATGGAGATGGTGCAGCGGTACGCGCACCTGTCGGCCGATCACCTGGCGCAATGGGTCGCGCCGCTGACGGCCGAAACGACGATGACGGCGACAGCTGCAATCCGGCTGCAACGGGATGACGCGACGAACGGGGAAAACGGCGGAGAACCTGACTAGACTTGGCGCGCCCGGCTGGGATCGAACCAGCAACCCCTGCCTTCGGAGGGCAGTACTCTATCCATTGAGCTACGGGCGCCTGTGACAGTGAAGCGACCCCAATATACGGACCGCCCACGATTGGCAAGACGGCAAGGATACCCGGTTTCCAATGACGCGTCCACCTCGCCCGCTGAAACCCCGCCGGGCCATGCTGGGTGCGGGTAAACACGCGCCATCGCGCCGCTCGCCGTGATGTAAACGTTCCGTCTATAATCGTCCGTGCTTCATTAGACTGCCATTTGCCGTTGCACCGCGCTCACAATTCCTATTCACGGAGACGAGGCAAGCATGAGCGAAGCACCCCACGAATCTCCCGTCAAAACTCCCGGGCAACTGATCGCCGTCATCATCGCGTCGTTCGCGATTCCGATCATCCTGATCGTGCTGTTCGCCAACTATGCGAACCATGCGTTCCGTCTGGGCGCCGGCACCGATGCCCTCTCCGACGAACAGGTCGCCGCCCGCATCGCCCCGCTCGCGCAGGTCGACGTGAAGGACGCCAACGCGCCCCGCACGTACAAGACCGGCGAGGAAGTCTACAAGGCCGTCTGCGTGACCTGCCACGGCACGGGCGCCGCCGGCGCACCGAAGTTCGGCAACAAGGACGACTGGGCGCCGCGCATCTCGCAAGGCTTCGACACGCTGCTGAAAACGGCCCTCGCCGGCAAGGGCGCGATGCCGCCGCGCGGCGGCACGAACCCCGACGACGTCAGCGACTATGAAATCGCCCGCGCGATCGTCTACATGGCGAACAACGACGGCGCGAATTTCCCCGAACCGGCCGCACCGACCGCCAACGCGGCGCAGCCCGCCAGCGGCGCGACCGCTACGAGCGCGGCAGGCGCGACCGGCGCCTCGGACACCGCCGACGCCGCCAGCGCGCAAATCGCCGCGGCGCAGGCCGCGATCGCCGCGATCCCGAAGGCCGGCGCAACGCCCGCGGCCGCGCCGACCAGCGCCGACGCCGCATCGGCCGGCAAGGCGCTGTACTCGTCGGTCTGCCAGGCCTGCCACGCAGCCGGCGTACTCGGCGCGCCGAAGTTCGGCAGCAAGGAAGACTGGGCGCCGCGCCTGAAGGACTCGATGGACACGGTCTACAACTACGCGCTGCACGGCAAGGGTTCGATGCCGCCGAAGGGCGGGTCGAACGCGTCGGATGCCGACGTGAAGGCGGCGGTCGACTACATGGTCAACGCATCGAAGTAACGCCGGCGCCGGCCAGTAAAAACCCCCGCGAGGCACACGCATCGCGGGGGTTTCGTTTTGGTGCCGGACTAACCGGCAACGGGCCAGCGAACCGGCGGTCCGTCGAACCGCCGGCGCCACCGCATCACTTCTGCAGCAACGCCTTCAGGCTCGCGAGCCGGTCCTTCGGCGACATCGGCGCTTCTTCCGGCGTGGGCGGCGGCGCGTCGTCGAGCCCCATCTCGGGGATGAAGCGCGACGGCTCGCACACGACCGTCTCGCGCGCCCGCTTGCGCTTCTTGCACCAGTTCAGATGCAGGCTGCGCTGCGCACGCGTGATCGCGACGTACATCAGCCGGCGCTCCTCCTCGATCCGCTCGCTGTCGACCGGGCCATCGTCCTCGCTGCCGCCGCGGTGCGGCATGATGCCCTCCTCGACCCCGACCAGGAACACGTGCGGATACTCGAGCCCCTTCGACGCATGGACGGTCGACAGCCGCACGGCGTCCGGATCCTCGTCCTTGCCCTCGAGCATCGACATCAGCGCGACGGTCTGAATCAGGCCGAGCAGGTTCTTGCCCGTATCGGCGAGCCCGTCCGCGTTGTGGAAGCCTTCCGCCTCGCCGTCGACGGCCTCCGTCTCGGGCTTGGTGCCCTTGCGCTTCAGCCATTCGAGGAATTCGAGCACGTTCTGCCACTTCGACTGCGCCTGCCGCTCGTCGAACGCGTCGTACAGGTACGCCTCGTAGTGGATCGCCTCCATCATGTCGTCGAGCACGACGGTGGCGGGATCCTTGTCCGCGCGCTCGGTCAGCCGCTGGATGAAGTCGCAGAACATCCGCAGCGGCTCGACCTGCCGCGCCGACAGCCGCGCCTCGATGCCGCCCATGTACACGGCCTCGAACAGCGACACCTTCGCCTGGCCCGCGAACGAGCCGAGCGCTTCGAGCGTCGTGTTGCCGATCCCGCGGCGCGGCGTCGTGATCGCGCGGATGAACGCGGGATCGTCGTCGGCGTTCGCGATCAGCCGCAGGTACGCGCAGAGGTCCTTGATCTCGGCCTTGTCGAAGAACGACTGGCCGCCCGACAGCACGTACGGGATCCGTTCGCGCCGCAGCACCTGCTCGAAGATCCGCGCCTGGAAGTTGCCGCGGTACAGGATCGCGTAGTCGCGGAACTGCGCACGCCGCTCGAACTTGTGCGCGGACAGCCGGAACACGACCGATTCGGCCTCGTGCTCCTCGTCGTTGCACGGCGTGACGGTGATCGAATCGCCCATCCCGTGCTCGGACCACAGCTTCTTCTCGAACAGCTTCGGGTTGTTCGCGATCACGTTGTTCGCGGCGGTGAGAATGCGCACCGTCGACCGGTAGTTCTGCTCGAGCTTGATCACGTGCAGCTTCGGGAAATCCTTGCCGAGCTGCGCGAGGTTCTCGAGCGTCGCACCGCGCCAGCCGTAGATCGCCTGGTCGTCGTCGCCGACGGCCGTGAACGCGGCGCGCGGGCCCGCGAGCAGCTTCAGCAGCTCGTACTGGCACGCGTTGGTGTCCTGGTACTCGTCGATCAGCAGGTAGCGCAGCTTGTTCTGCCAGCGGTCGCGCACCTGCTCGTTCTTCGCGAACAGCTCGGCGGGCAGGCGGATCAGGTCGTCGAAGTCGACCGCCTGATACGCGTGCAGCGTCGCCACGTAGTTGCGATAAACCAGCGCGGCCTGGTGCTCGTCCTCGTTGGCCGCGATCGCCATCGCCTCCTCGGGCATGATCAGGCCGTTCTTCCACAGCGAGATGATGCTCTGGATCTTGCGGATCAGGCCCTTGTCGGTCGTGCCGATCTGCTCCTGGATCATCCCGAAGCAGTCGTCCGAATCCATGATCGAGAACTGCGGCTTCAGGCCGACATGCTCGGCCTCCTGGCGCAGGATCTGCACGCCGAGCGAGTGGAACGTGCAGACGGTGAGCTGGTTGACGGGCACCTTGCGGCCTTCCTTGCCGGGCGTGGTGAGCGTCTTGCCCTCGAGCAGCTTCGACACGCGCTCGCGCATTTCTGCGGCCGCCTTGTTCGTGAACGTGACGGCGGCGATGTGGCGCGGCTCGAAGCCTTTCGCTTCGATCAGGTGCGCGATCTTCTGCGTGATCACGCGGGTCTTGCCGCTGCCCGCGCCGGCGAGCACGAGACAGGGACCGTCGAGGTAGCGCACCGCTTCGTTCTGGGCGGGATTGAGGCCTGCGGACATGATGGCGGATGGTGTTGCGGTTGACGGCGGGACGCCGGGAGGATGCCGTGCGCGACGGGCTGGCGAAGCAGGCGGACACGCGGGCAGGACGCGCATGTTAACACGTCGGCGGCGCGCTTTTCCGAAGCGCCGCCGGGCGGGGCCGCGCGGGCCGATCGGCCGGCCGCCCCCTGTCCGTTCGGCCAATCCGGCCCCGTTCGCGCGCCGATCGGCCACAATATGTTCACCCCGGCGGCGCCGCGCGCCGGCCCGCCTGAACCGCCACCGGATCGACATCATGGGATACCCGCTCGCCACCGCCGCCCTCGGCCCGCTGCTGTTCGCGCAGGGGCGCTATGTGCGCCGCGTCACGCCGCGGCTGCCCGAGGCGGCCGGCCCGCGCGACGGCGTGGCCGGCGACGGCCCGCCGCTGCGCGTGCTGGTGGTCGGCGATTCCGCCGCCGCGGGCGTCGGCGTCGCGACGCAGCGCGACGCGCTGTCCGGGCAGCTGGTGCACACGCTCGCGGCCACGCACCGCGTGCGCTGGAAGCTGCTGGCGCGCACCGGGCTCACCACGCGGGAACTGGCCGACTGGCTCGCCGCCGAGCCCGCCGAGCCGTTCGACGTGGCCGTCACGTCGCTCGGCGTCAACGATGTGACGGGCGGCGTGCCGCCGGCCCGCTGGCAGGCGCAGCAGGCCGAACTGGTCCGGCTGCTCGCCGCGCGCTTCCGGGTCGGGCACGCGATCCTGTCGGCGGTGCCGCCGATGGAGCGCTTCCCGGCGCTGCCGCAGCCGCTCGCGTGGTATCTCGGGCTGCGCGCGAAGCGGCTCAACACGGCGCTCGCCGGCTGGGCCGCCACGCAGCCGCACTGCACGTTCCTGCGCGTCGCGCTGCCGCTGGAGCGCCACCTGATGGCCGCCGACGGTTTCCACCCCGGCGCGGCCGCCTGCTCGGCGTGGGCCGGGCAGGTCGCCGCGGCCGTGCTGCGACGCGTGAACGCGTGACGCGGGGCGGCGCGGCGCCCGCCGCCCCGCCGCCGCGCTTGTCGTGCGCTTGTCGTGCGCTTGTCGTGCGCTTGTCGTGCGCTTGTCGTGCGCCCTCCGTGCGCCCGCCGTACCCGACGCCACTCGGCAAGCGCCCCCGCCGCGCAGTCGCGCGCAACATGCCGGCGTTCCTTGCGCAAACGCGGCATCGCACCGCGCATTTCGCCCGAACCCGTCGGTGCGAGCGCCGGCGCCATGCCAAAATAGCCGGTCGTCCACGCGCCGTCTCGGCGCACCGTCCTTTAGTTTCCTTCGCAGCCAGGGATTGCCATGTCGTCATTGCTCAGGATTGGTTTGATGGGTTTCGGTTTCGCCGGCGCGACGTTCCACGCGCCCGTGATCGCCACGAGCGGCCGCACTGAAGTCGCCGCGATCGCGACGGGGCAGCCCGATCGCGCGCAGGCCGCCTATCCGGGCGCGCGCGTCGTCGCCGACCTCGACACGCTGCTCGGCCTCGACGACATCGAGTGCGTGGTGATCGCCACGCCGAACGACACGCACTTCGCGCTCGCGCGCCAGGTGCTCGAAGCCGGCCGCCACGTGGTGGTCGACAAGCCCGTCACGCTCACCGCCGACGAGGCGCTCGCGCTCGCACGGCTCGCGAACGCGCGCAGCCGGCTGTTCGCGCCGTTCCACAACCGCCGCTGGGACGGCGACTTCCTCACCGTGCGCCGCATCGTCGAATCGGGCGAGCTTGGCCGGCTGACCTATTTCGCATCGCATTTCGACCGCTTCCGGCCGACGCCGCGCACGCGCTGGCGCGAGGAACCCGCCCGCGGCGGCGGCCTGCTGCTCGATCTCGGCCCGCATCTGATCGACCAGGCGCTCGCGCTGTTCGGTCTGCCGGAAACGGTCGGCGCGACCGTCAAGACGCGCCGCGACAACGGCACGGCGCCCGATTTCGTGCACCTGCTGCTCGGCTATCCGGACAAGGACGTCGCGCTGCATGCGAGCGCACTGTCGGCGATCGAGCCGGCGCGCTTCACGCTGCACGGCACTCGCGGCAGCTATCAGAAATTCGGGCTCGATACGCAGGAAGACCAGCTCAAGGCCGGCCTCACCGCGGACGACGTCGAATTCGGCGGCGGCAACCCGCCCGGCCTGTTGCGCGTGCTCGACGGCGACATCGAGGTCGAGCGCCCGGTGCCGACGCTCGACGGCCAGTACGCGGAGTTCTACCGCGCGCTCGCCGCGTCGATCCGCGACGGCGCGCCGTTCCCCGTCACCGCGCAGGACGCCGTCGACGTGATGACGGTCATCGAGCTCGCCGCGCAGAGCGAACACGACGGCCGACGGCTGCCGTTCGTCCGGCGCGCGGTCTGACCGGCCGCCGGACGGCGGCACGCCGCATGCCACCCAATCCGGCCGCGCGCGGCCGGGCCAGGGGCGCGCGGCCGGAACATTCCGTTACAAATGGGACGGGAACGACAGTCAGCCGCCGGCCCGTCTGGCGCGTTTCTCAAAAAGTCGACGAAACACACAACACAATCATCAGGAGAATGGGATGCAACGGTTGATTCGCGCAGCGGCGTGCTGCGCTCTGGTTTCCACGCTGGCGGCCTGCGTCGTCGCGCCCCCTCCGCAGCCGCATCCGGCGCAGCCGCGGCCGAACCCGCAGGTCGTCGCGAACGAGCGGCTGCAGCAGATCCAGGGCCGGATCGATAACCTGCACCACCGCATCGACGCGCGCGTCAATGCCGGCTACTACCCGCCGCCCTACGGCGCCCAGCTGCACCACCGCCTCGACGTGATCCGCCAGGAATCGAACGACATGTCGGCGCAGCACGGCGGCGGCCTGTCCGGCGACGAGCAGCGCGTGCTGAACCAGGAACTCGACACGGCCGCGCGCGCGATCGGCGAGTAACGCACCGGCGCCCGCCGGAGCGGAAAAAGCGGCGGCACCGGGTGCCGCCGCTTGTCGCGAAACGACATTCTTTTGCTCAAATTGACAAGGCCCACCCGCTCGCGTACAGTCGCCCGCACGCGTCGGGAGAGCGTGCGACCGTGCTGTTTCAGCACCGGTTGCGCCGCCGAAGGGGCACACCCGCAAACTCTCAGGCAAAAGGACCGACCGCGTCGGGGAATCGCGTCCGCGCATCGCGCGGGCCACACTCTCCCCGCACTCTGGAGAGCGGCAGTAGCCCGCAGCGCCTAGGCTGCGCGGGCAAGCTGCCCACCGAAGGGGCGCGCGTTCGCCTGGCCTGGCCGGCGGCGCAATCTCTCAGGTATCGAGGACAGAGGGGCATGTACCGGATCGCTCGCAGGCCATCGGCCGCGGCGATCGGCGCATGGCCGTTCTGATCCGCGCGCAAGCGCCTTGCCTGAGGCCTCGATGACTGCACTGAACCAAACTCCGCTCAACGCCGCGCACCGCGCGCTCAATGCCCGCATGGTCGACTTCGGCGGCTGGGACATGCCGGTCAACTACGGCTCGCAGATCGAAGAACACGAAGCCGTGCGCACCGACGCCGGCATGTTCGACGTGTCGCACATGCGCGTCGTCGATTTCACCGGCAGCCGCGTGCGCACGTTCTTCGAGCGTGCGGTCGCGAACAACGTCGGCAAGCTCAAGACGCCCGGCAAGGCCCTCTACACGTGCCTGCTCAATCCGCAGGGCGGCGTCATCGACGACCTGATCGTCTACTACTTCACCGAAGAATTCTTCCGCGTCGTCGTCAACGCCGGCACGGCCGAGAAAGACATCGCGTGGTTCAACCAGCTGAACGAGCAAGGCGGCTACGGCCTCACGATCGCCCCGCGCAGCGATTTCGCGATCGTCGCCGTACAGGGCCCGAACGCCCGCGAAAAGGTCTGGACGACAGTGCCCGCCGCGCGCGCCGCGACGAGCGAGCTGAAGCCGTTCAACGCCGCGCAGGTCGCCGGCACGCCGTTCGGCGATCTGACCGTCGCACGCACCGGCTATACCGGTGAAGACGGCTTCGAGGTCATCGTCCCGGCCGTGCATGTCGAGGCGCTGTGGCACGCGCTGCAGCAGAACGGCGTGCGCCCCTGCGGGCTCGGCGCGCGCGACACGCTGCGCCTCGAGGCCGGCATGAACCTGTACGGCCAGGACATGGACGACACCGTCTCCCCGCTCGACGCCGGCCTCGCCTGGACGGTCGACCTCGGCGCGCCGCGCGACTTCGTCGGCCGCGCCGCACTCGAGGCAAACGGCACCCGCGCCGCGTTCGTCGGCCTGATCCTGCAGAAGGAAAACGGCAAGGCGGGCGGCGTGCTGCGCGCGCACCAGAAGGTCGTCACGCCGCACGGCGAAGGCGAGATCACGAGCGGCACGTTCTCGCCGTCGATGCAGGAGTCGATCGCGTTCGCGCGCGTGCCGGCAGCCGTCCAGATCGGCGACACCGTCCAGGTGCAAATTCGAGACAAGAATCTTCCCGCGCGCGTGGTAAAACTGCCGTTCGTGCGCAACGGCAAGGTCCTCGCTGCGTAACGGCCGGGGGCCCGCCTCCCGGAAAGCCGGGAGATGGCGCCCGGCGCAACCCCACCCGGCACGCCCCGGCGGCGCGCCAGCAGAACGAACACACCCTTTTATCAGGAGCAACCGATGAGCAACGTCCCGGCCGAGCTGAAATACACCGACGAACACGAGTGGATCCGCACCGAGGCAGACGGCACGCTGACGATCGGCATCACCGATCACGCGCAGAACACGCTTGGCGACATCGTATTCCTCGAACTGCCGCCCGTCGGCAAGCAGGTGAAGGCAGGCGACGCGATCGGCGTCGTCGAATCCGTGAAAGCCGCATCGGACATCTTTTCGCCGGTGTCGGGCGAGGTGACCGCCATCAACGGGGACGCCGTCGACACGCCCGAGGAAGTGAACAGCGACCCGTACGACACGTGGCTGTTCAAGATCAAGCTCGCCGCCGGCGCATCGACCGACAGCCTGCTTGACGCCGCCGCCTACAGCAAGCTGATCGACTAATTTCCCTACCCGAACCGCGCGGGGCCGGTCAGCCGCCCCGCTCCGCGCGGGACCAGAGTCACGCCATGAAGCTCGAACACCCGGACCGCCTGATGAACCGCACGCCCCTCTCGCTCGCCGCGCTCGAAACGCACGACGCGTTCGCCGAACGCCACATCGGCCCCGACGCCGCCAGCCAGCAGGCCATGCTCGACACGCTCGGCTTTGCGTCGCGCGCCGCCCTGATCGACGCCGTGATCCCGGCCTCGATCCGCCGCGCCGAAACGCTGCCGCTCGGCCCGTTCGCGCAGCCGAAGAGCGAGGCCGAAGCCCTCGCCGCACTGCGGGTTCTCGCGGACAAGAACCAGGTGTTCCGCTCGTATATCGGTCAGGGTTACCACGACACGCACACGCCGGCCGTCATCCTGCGCAACGTGCTCGAAAACCCGGCGTGGTACACGGCCTACACGCCGTACCAGCCCGAGATTTCCCAGGGCCGCCTCGAGGCGCTCCTGAACTTCCAGCAAATGGTGGCCGACCTGACGGGCCTCGCGATCTCGAACGCGTCGCTGCTCGACGAAGCCACCGCCGCCGCCGAAGCGATGACGCTGCTGCAGCGCACCGGCAAGCCGGCATCGAACGTGTTCTACGTCGCCGACGACGTGCTGCCGCAGACGCTCGAGGTGATCCGCACCCGCGCGCTGCCGGTCGGCATCGAGGTGAAGACGGGCCCGGCCGCCGACGCCGCGCAGGCGAACGCGTTCGGCGTGCTGCTGCAGTACCCGGGCGTGAACGGCGACGTGCGCGACTACCGCGCGCTCACCGAAGCGATCCACGCGGCCGGCGGCCACGTGGTCGTCGCGGCCGACCTGCTCGCACTGACCGTGCTGACGCCGCCCGGCGACTGGGGCGCGGACGTCGCGATCGGCAACACGCAGCGCTTCGGCGTGCCGATGGGCTTCGGCGGCCCGCACGCCGCCTACCTCGCGGTGCGTGACGAATTCAAGCGCCAGATGCCGGGCCGCCTCGTCGGCGTGACGGTCGACGCGCAGGGCAAGCCGGCGCTGCGCCTCGCGCTGCAGACGCGCGAGCAGCACATCCGCCGCGAGAAGGCCACGTCGAACGTGTGTACCGCGCAGGCGCTGCTCGCGATCATGGCCAGCATGTACGCGGTCTACCACGGCCCGCACGGGCTGAAGACGATCGCGCTGCGCGTGAACCGCATCGCGGCGCTGTTCGCCGCCGGCGTGAAGCAGCTCGGTTTCACGACCGTCAACGACACCTTCTTCGACACGCTGACGATCGACACCGGCGCGCGCACCGCGCAGGTCCACGCGTTCGCGAACGAGAAGCGCATCAACCTGCGCCGCGTGAGCGACACGCGCGTCGGCGTGTCGGTCGACGAAACGACCACACGCGACGACCTCGCCGACCTGCTCGCCGTGTTCGCGCAGGCCGCGGGCGGCACCGCGCCGGCCGTCGACGCGCTGGACGCAGGCCTCGGCGGCCTCGCCGCGCTGCCGGCCGGCCTCGAACGCACCAGCGCATACCTGACGCACCACGTGTTCAACCGCCACCATTCCGAAACCGAAATGCTGCGCTACCTGCGCAGCCTGTCGGACAAGGATCTCGCGCTCGACCGCTCGATGATCCCGCTCGGCTCGTGCACGATGAAGCTGAACGCGACGTCGGAAATGCTGCCCGTCACGTGGCCCGAATTCGGCGGCATCCACCCGTTCGCGCCGGCCGAGCAGACCGCAGGCTATCGCGAAATGATCGACCAGCTCGAGCAGATGCTCGTCGCGGCCACCGGCTACGCGGCCGTGTCGCTGCAGCCGAACGCGGGCTCGCAGGGCGAGTACGCGGGCCTGCTGATCATCCACGCGTACCATGCGTCGCGCGGCGAAGGCCACCGCGACGTGTGCCTGATCCCGGCATCCGCGCACGGCACGAACCCGGCATCCGCGCACATGGCCGGCATGAAGGTCGTGGTCGTCGCATGCGACGAGCAGGGCAACGTCGACATCGCCGACCTGAAGGCGAAGGCCGAGCAGCACGCGAAGGACCTCGCGGCCATCATGATCACGTATCCGTCGACGCACGGCGTGTTCGAGCAGAACGTCCGCGAGATCTGCGAAATCGTCCATGCGCACGGCGGCCAGGTGTACGTCGACGGCGCGAACATGAACGCGATGGTCGGCCTGACCGCGCCGGGCCAGTTCGGCGGCGACGTATCGCACCTGAACCTGCACAAGACCTTCTGCATCCCGCACGGCGGCGGCGGCCCGGGCGTCGGCCCGGTCGCGGTCGGCCCGCACCTCGCGAAGTTCCTGCCGAACCAGCGTTCGACCGGCTACACGCGCGCGGAAGACGGCATCGGCGCGGTGTCGGCCGCGCCGTACGGCTCGGCGTCGATCCTGCCGATCTCGTGGATGTACATCGCGATGATGGGTGCGAAGAACCTGACCGCCGCGACCGAAACCGCGATCCTCAACGCGAACTACATCGCGAAGCGTCTCGCGCCGCACTACCCGGTGCTGTATTCGGGCCCCGGCGGGCTGGTCGCGCACGAGTGCATTCTCGACCTGCGCCCGATCAAGGAGTCGAGCGGCATCACCGTTGACGACGTCGCGAAGCGCCTGATGGACTACGGCTTCCACGCGCCGACGATGAGCTTCCCGGTGCCGGGCACGCTGATGGTCGAGCCGACCGAATCGGAATCGCAGGAGGAACTCGACCGCTTCATCGCCGCGATGACCGCGATCCGCGAGGAAATCCGCGCGGTCGAGGAAGGCCGCGCCGATCGCGAGGACAACCCGCTGCGTCACGCGCCGCACACGGCGGCCGTCGTCACCGCGAACGCGTGGCCGCACGCGTACTCGCGCGAGCAGGCCGCGTACCCGGTCGCGTCGCTCGGCACGAACAAGTACTGGCCGCCGGTCGGCCGCGCGGACAACGTCTATGGCGACCGCAACCTGTTCTGCTCGTGCGTGCCGATGTCGGAATACGCATAACGCACGCCCGGCCCGGAGCCGTCCGATGGTGACCGCACCGCACGCAACGCAGTGTTGCGTGCGGTTTTTGCGTTCGCCGCGCGAAGCCGCTCACGTTCACCCGCCAATCCGGCTAACATCACACGCGATCCAGCCAATGAAGGAGTTCCGCATGGTGCGTCCGATGTTTCCGGGCCAGGGTGCAACCGGGCAGCGGCCGCGCGCGCGCCGCTTCGTACCGATGTTCGTCGCGTCGCTGTCGCTTGCCGCAGCCGGCCTCGGCGCGTCCGGCTGCGCGCGCGCGGCGATGAATTTCTGCGCGGCGCCGGCCCTGCAGGCGAGCGAGACGACGCAGGCCGAACCGGGCGTCCAGGCGCTGATTCGCAGCGTCGACGCGCACATCGGCGAGCAGCCGAAGGCGATGGCGCGCGTACACACCGAGGGCACGCTGCCGCACGAAGGCATCTACGACCAGAGCGCCGCCGCGCTGAAGGATCTCGACCTGATGCGCGACGCGGCGCTCGCGTGGCGCGTGACGAACGCGCCGCGCTACCTGCAGCTCGTCGACCGCTTCCTGTCCGCGTGGGTCACGACCTACCAGCCGAGCTTCAATCCGATCGACGAGACGCGCTTCGAAAGCCTGATCGTCGCGTACGACATGACCGCGAGCGCGCTGCCGGTCAAGACCCGCAACGCCACGGCAGCATTCATCGCGACGCTCGGCGCCGGCTATGTCGCGCAGATCGACGCGCAGAAGCGCCCGCTCACGGGCACCTGGCGCAACAACTGGCAGAGCCACCGGATCAAGCTGATCGCGCTGTCCGCGTTCACGCTCGGCGATCGCAAGATGATGAACGCCGCGCAGCGGCTGTTCGTCGAGCATCTCGCCGACAACATCGGCCCGGACGGCAAGACGTGGGACTTCGAGGAACGCGACGCGCTGCATTACGCGGTCTACGACCTGCAGCCGCTGGTCACGGCCGCGCTCGCCGCGCGCCGCTTCAACCGCAACTGGCTGCGCGAGCGCGGCACGAACGGCGCGACGCTCGCGGCCGCGCTCGACTGGCTCGTGCCGTATGCGCGCGGCGAGAAGACGCACGAGGAATTCGTGAATTCGCCGGTGCCGTTCGACGCGAAGCGCCGCGAGGCCGGCCTGCCCGGCTACACGGGGCAGTGGGACCCGAAAAACGCCACCGAACTCTTTCATCTGGCCGCGCGGCTCGACGGGCGCTATGCACGCGTCGCGCAGCAGCTTTCCCCAACGCCGCCCGCATGGCTCGCCGCGTGCCTGCCCCTGCAGGCGCGCTAGCACTACTCTTATAGCAAGGCAGGTATCGAAATGGCAGTCAGCGTCTTTGACCTCTTCAAGATCGGCATCGGTCCGTCCAGCTCGCACACGGTCGGGCCGATGCGCGCGGCGCTGATGTTCGTCCAGGGCCTCGAGCGCGACGGGCTGCTCGCGGCCACGGCCCATGTGAAGGTCGAACTGTACGGATCGCTCGGCGCCACCGGCAAGGGCCACGGCACCGACCGCGGCGTGATGCTCGGCCTGCTCGGCGACGCACCCGACACCGTCGATCCCGGCACGGTCGACGCTCGGCTCGAACACGTCCGCAAATCGAAGACGCTCGCGCTGCTCGGCACGCATCCGGTGCCGTTCGTGCTGAAGGAAAACATCGCGTTCTACCGCCAGGCGCTGCCCGAGCATCCGAACGGGATGAAGCTGCGCGCGAGCGACGCGAACGGCGCGGTGCTGGTCGAACGCACCTATCTGTCGGTCGGCGGCGGCTTCGTCGTGACGGCCGGCGCGCCGAACACGAAGGTGCTGAGCGCGGCCGAGCAGATGACGCATCCGTTCCGCACCGGTGCGGAGCTGCTCGCACTGACCGAATCGACCGGCAAGTCGATCGCGCAGCTGATGTGGGAAAACGAGCGCGCGTGGCACACCGAGGCCGAGACGCGCGACGGGCTGCTCAGGATCTGGGCCGTGATGCAGTCGTGCGTGTCGCGCGGCTGCGGGATCGGCAACCCCGACGCCGACGGCAACCTGCCCGGCCCGTTCCAGGTCAAGCGCCGCGCGCCGCAGTTGTACCGCACGCTGACGGGCAGCCCGGAGCGTGCGCTGCAGGACCCGCTGTCGATGATCGACTGGATCAACCTGTACGCGATCGCGGTCAACGAGGAAAACGCGGCCGGCGGCCGGGTCGTCACCGCGCCGACCAACGGCGCGGCCGGCATCATCCCCGCCGTGCTGCACTACTACACCCGCTTCACGCCCGGCGCGAACGAGCAGGGGGTGATCGACTTCCTGCTGACGGCCGCCGCAATCGGCATTCTCTACAAGCTCAACGCGTCGATCTCGGGCGCCGAGGTCGGCTGCCAGGGCGAAGTGGGCGTCGCGTGCTCGATGGCGGCCGGCGCGCTCGCGGCCGTGCTCGGCGGTACGCCCCGGCAGGTCGAGAACGCGGCCGAGATCGGGATGGAGCACAACCTCGGCCTCACCTGCGACCCGGTCGGCGGCATGGTGCAGATCCCGTGCATCGAGCGCAACGCGATGGCGTCCGTGAAGGCCGTCAACGCGGCCCGCATGGCGCTGCGCGGCGACGGCTCGCACTACGTGTCGCTCGACTCGGTGATCAAGACGATGCGCGAGACGGGCGCCGACATGAAGACGAAGTACAAGGAAACGTCGCGCGGCGGCTTGGCGGTGAACATCGTCGAGTGCTGACGCAGCGACGGCGGCCACGCGGGGAAATCGCCTCCCCGCGTTAGCGCCGGCCGTTCGGCCGGTTCTCCGGCCGCGGCCCCGGATGGCCGGCAAAAATCCCGCCCGTGGCAGGTCACGCGGGCGGCGCCGAGCGACATGGCGACGCAGTGTCCGGATCAAGCCGCGGTCCGACACTTTTCAGCGCCCCGCCGACAGGCGTAAGCTGTACATCCCGCTACCCAGGGAGACGGCAGCCCATGTCGCATTCCAAGGATGTCGAGCCGCGCGCCACCACCGGCGCGCGACTGCTCGTCGATGCGTTGCTCGCCAATCACGTCGAACGCGTGTTCTGCGTGCCGGGCGAGAGTTTCCTCGCCGTACTCGATGCGCTGTCGGACGATACCGAGCGCATCCAGACGATCGTCTGCCGCCACGAGGCGGCTGCCGCGAACATGGCCGAGGCCGTCGGCAAGCTGACCGGCCGCCCCGGCATCGCGTTCGTCACGCGCGGGCCCGGTGCGACCCACGCATCGATCGGCGTGCACACCGCGTTCCAGGATTCGACGCCGATGATCCTGTTCATCGGCCAGTGCGCGCGCGAGCACCTCGACCGCGAAGCCTTCCAGGAAATCGACTACCGGCGGATGTTCGGCCAGATGGCCAAATGGGTCGCGCAGATCGACGACCCGCGCCGCGTACCCGAATACCTGAGCCATGCGTTCCACGTCGCGACCTCCGGCCGGCCCGGCCCGGTCGTGCTGGCGCTGCCGGAGGACGTGCTGTCGGACGCATGCGCGGCGCGGCCCGTCGTGCCGGCCGCGAAGCGCGTCGCGGCCGCGCCGTCGGCCGCGCAGATCGACGAGCTGCGCGAGCGGCTCGCACGCGCGGAGCGGCCGTTCGCCCTGGTCGGCGGCAGCGGCTGGACGCCCGACGCGTGCGCGAACCTGCGCACCTTCGTCGAGCGCTGGCAACTGCCGGTCGCCTGTGCGTTCCGCTATCAGGACACGATCGACAACGCACATCCGAATTACGCGGGCGACGTCGGGCTCGGGATCAATCCCGCGCTCGCGAAGCGCATCCGCGACGCCGACCTGCTGCTCGCGATCGGGCCGCGCCTCGGCGAGGCGACGACCGGCGGCTACACGCTGCTCGACATCCCGAAGACGCACCAGACGCTGATCCACGTGCACCAGGGCGCTGACGAACTCGGCCGCGTGTATGCGGCCGACCTGCCGATCGTCTCGGGGATGCCCGAGATCGCCGCGCCGCTCGCCGCGCTCGAACCGCCCGAGCGGCCCGCCTGGGCCGGCACGGCCGCGGACGCGCATCGCGCGTATCGCGAATGGCATGCACCGCTGCCGATGCCCGGCGACGTCCAGCTCGGCGACGTGATGGTGCAGTTGCGCGAGCGCCTGCCGCACGACGCGATCCTGACCAACGGCGCCGGCAACTACGCGATCTGGCTGCACCGCCACTTCGCGTACCGTCACTTCCGCTCGCAGCTCGCGCCGACGAGCGGCGCGATGGGCTACGGGCTTCCCGCGGCGCTCGCCGCGAAGTCGCTGTATCCGTCGCGCACCGTCGTCGCGCTCGCGGGCGACGGCTGCTTCATGATGGCCGGCAACGAGCTCGCGACCGCGATGCAGTACGGGCTGAACATCGTCGCAATCGTCGTCAACAACGGGCATTTCGGCACGATCCGCATGCATCAGGAGCGCAACTATCCGGGGCGCGTGCATGGCACGGGGCTTACCAACCCCGATTTCGCCGCCTATGCGCGCGCGTTCGGCGCGCATGGCGAGACGGTCGAGCGCACCGCCGATTTCGCGCCCGCGCTCGAACGCGCGCTGACCTGCGGACGGCCCGCGCTGATCGAGATCCGCATTCCGCAGAACGCCAGCACGCCGGCCGCGACGCTCGAACAGATTCGCGAGCAGGGCCGCCGCGCGCGCGACGGCTGACCATGGGCACGCGTGCCGCGCCGCCCGCCGTCGTGCTGTCGCACGACGAGGCGCTCGCGCTCCCCGGCACGCTGCTCGCGCCGGACGGCACGCTCGTCGCGCCTTACGACCTCGAGCAAGACAACGTGCGCGCCGTCGGCCATGTGCCGGCCGCGCCCGCCTGCGGCCTGCTGCATGCCGCGTCCCGGCCGTTCCGGCTCGACTACGACGGCGCACGGCACGTGCACGTGATCAACGGGATGGGCGTCACGCTCGGCGATTCGGTGATCGGGCTCACGGCCCTCGCCGCGCTGCGGGCGGCACATCCGGGCCTGTGTTTCACGCTGTACCGGCCGGCCCGCGCGCCGCACTATGTCGACGCGCTCTACACGCTCGCGGCCGGCGTCGTCGCGCCGTCGCGCGCGCTGCCCTGCCCCGCTGACGCGCTGCCCGCGGGTGCGCCGTGCGTCGACGTCGGCAATCACCTGTACTGGCCCGCGTTCGCGCGGCTGCCGATGATCGATTTCTTCCTCGACGCGCTCGGCGTGGAACCCGCGTCGATACCGGCGTCGGCCAAGCGCAACCGCTGGCTCGCGCGGCTGCCGCTGCCGGGGTTGCCGTCGGGATGGCGGCGCCCGTATGCGCTGTTCTGCTCGACCGCGACCACCGCGGTGCGCAGCGTGCCGCCCGCGCTGCGTGCGTCGTTCGTCGAGCTGCTCGTGCAGCGCTACGGATTGCCGGTGGTCGGGTTCGGGCCCGTCGCGCATCCCGCGTATCTCGACGTGAGTGCCGGGGCGCCCCTCGATATCGCACGACTCATTGCGTGGATCAAGGGCGCCAGCCTGCTGTTCGCGTCCGATACGGTCGCGCCGCATCTCGCGGACGGTTTCGACGTGCCGACGCTCGCGTGCTTCACGACGATCGGGCCGGTGCTGCGCGTGCGCGACTATCCGCATTGCGTGGCGGTCGCGCTCGACATGCCGGTCGAATTGCGCGGGGTGCATCGCAGCGAGCAGCCGGCCGATCTCGCGGCGGTCGAAGCCGCTTACCGGGCGATCGACTGGAACGCGATCGCCTGGCCGTTGCCGCGCGCGGCCGCGACGCCGGCCGGATGATTCGCCCCGGCGCGGCGCGCCGGCCGCACCGTTCCCGTCACCCCGCCGCGACCGTCGCCGCGCGATCGCGCAGCGTTTCCGACGGACGCTTGCCGAACAGCCGGCGGTAATCGGTCGCGAACTGGCTGAGATGCCAGAAGCCCCAGGCCGCCGCGACATCCTGCACCGAGCCGGCCGCGCGGCCGCACAGATCGCGCCGCGCACCGTTCAGCCGCAGCGTGCGCAGGTAAGTCGCGGGCGCCATCCCGAGCACGTCCTGGAAGCAGTACTGCAGCGTGCGCCGGCTCACATGCAACTGCTCGCACAGCTCGGGCACGCCGACCGGGCGCGTGCGGTGCGCGAGCACGTAATCGCGCGCCTGCTCGACGATCCAGCGGCGCATCGACGGCGCGCGGCCGGCACCGTCGTCGGCCGGTTGCGCGCACACGTCGAACAGCGCGGCCAGCACCTCGGCCTGCAGGTCGTCGCGCTGCACGCCGGCGAGCGGGCCGGCCATCGCCACCGCGCCGTCGAGCCGGCTGCCGAGCAACGCGCACAGGCGCCCGAGCCGCGTATCGCCGACCTGCATCACCGGTTGCGTGAACAGCCGCTCGTCGAGCGCGCGGCATTCGACGTCCTCCGCATAGCGGCGCAACACGTCGCCGCGCACGACGACGCCGTAGATCGAGAACTGCGCGGGCGTCACCAGTTCGAATTCGACGTTGCCGGGCCGGAACGCCAGCGCGCCGGGCCCGATGCGGCAGGTATCGACGCGCGCGGCGCCGTCGCACACGAGCGGGATGCCGAACCAGTACGCATCGCCGCGCACCTCGCACGCCTGGCGCAGCAAGTGGCTCGTCGATTCGCGAAACAGCTTCATCGTGTCGAGCGGCAGCTCGGTCAGCGTGCCGACGAAGCGGCCGGCCGCGAGCTGGTCGTAGGTCTGCCGCCAGCCGATCAGGTTGCGAGCCTGCTCGTCCGCGTCGTGCGCGACGCTGACGACGGCCTGCCCCGCCAGCGCGTCGTCGCCCTGCGCGTTGCGACGCGTGTCTTCGGCCGTCGGTTCCTCGATACTCGCCACGTGTCGATCCATCGTGTCCTCCCTCACTGCGCGGAACCGCGTGTGTCACGCAAGTCCCGTGCCGAACGGCGCATTGCGGCGGGCGGCCCGTCATGCCGGGCTGCCCGGCCGGTGCGCGCCCGCCGCGCGCACCCGGAGGCGGCGCGCCGCGCACGCCGCCGGTGCGAACGGCGCGACGACCGCGCATGCCGGCCGCCGCCGGCGGTCGGCTACCCGGCCGGCTTCAGCCGCACGACCCGGGTGCCGCAGTTGCCGTACGCCTGCGCGACCGCCAGCTCGACGATCTCGCTGCCGGCCGGCCAGGGCGCCGCGTCCGCATCGCGCAGATCGGCGCGCAGCGTCGCGCGGCCGTTGATCCGGTAGCGGATACCGCGCACGAAATCGACGAACAGCAACCCGACGCCGCTGCCGTCGCATGCGATCGCATCGATCCGGCCACCGTCGCCGCGTGCCGGCAGCGCGAAGCGCAGCGTCTTCGTGTCGATCACGCGGACCACCGGCAATAGCTCGCCGTTCGCATCGCGCAGGCTCTGCACGATGTCGCAGGTCAGCGGGGCGTGCGCGCCGCCTGCGACGCCGACGAACATGAACGGCTGCGATTCGACGAACTGCCGCACGCCGATGCTCACGCGCGTCGTCACCACGTCGCTCATCCCCTCGGCTTCGTCCGCGACGCCGAAGCGGTGCTGTGCGTCGAGTTCGCCCGGGTGGAATACGGGGTGGCGCGGAAAGGATCGGGGCGGTTCTGCCATGCTGGGTTGCCTTCACGGACCTCGGCGCGCCGTGTCGCCGCGAGCGGGCGGCTGCCGGTGTCGTTGCCGGCGCCCGCCGCGACGCGGCACGGCCGACGCCGGGTGTCAGTCGGATGTCGGGAGCGGAAGCGGCGCGGCATGCGGATGGCCGGCGCGTGCGCCCGTCCCGCCGCGCACCGCCCGACGGCCGGGCACATGCCTCCGACCGTCGGGCGACGGGCGCGGCCGGAGTGCCGCGCGCGTCGCCGTCGCACGTCCGCGACCGTACCGGCCGGCCCTGCGTGCCGGCCAGTCGGCCCCGTCGCCTCGCGCCGCCCCGGTTGCTCAGAAGAACCCGAGCGCCTCGGCCTGATAGCTGACCAGCAGGCACTTCGTCTGCTGGTAGTTCGACAGCGCCATCTTGTGCGTCTCGCGGCCGATCCCCGACTGCTTGTAGCCGCCGAACGCCGCGTGCGCGGGGTACAGGTGGTAGCAGTTGGTCCACACCCGCCCGGCCTCGACCTCGCGGCCCATCCGGTACGCCCGCGTGCCGTTGCGCGTCCACACGCCCGCGCCGAGCCCGTAGAACGTGTCGTTCGCGAGTTCGATCGCGTCCTGCTCGTCCTTGAAGGTCATCACCGACGCAACCGGCCCGAAGATCTCTTCCTGGAACACGCGCATCTTGTTGTTGCCGAGCAGCATCGTCGGCTTCACGTAGTAGCCCGTGCCGAGCTCGGCGGCCGGCGCCGTGCGCTCGCCGCCCGTCAGGCATTGCGCGCCTTCGCCGCGGCCGATGTCGATGTACGACAGGATCTTGTCGAGCTGCTGCTGCGACGCCTGCGCGCCGATCATCGTCTGCAGGTCGAGCGGGTGGCCGGCCTTGATGCGCTCGACGCGCGCGACGGCCTTCTCGATGAACCGCTCGTAGATCGATTCCTGGATCAGGATCCGCGACGGGCACGTGCACACTTCGCCCTGGTTCAGCGCGAACATCGCGAGCCCCTCGAGCGCCTTGTCGAGGAACGCGTCGTCCTGGTCGAGCACGTCGGCGAAGAAGATGTTCGGGCTCTTGCCGCCCAGTTCGACCGTCGACGGAATCAGGCTGTCGGCCGCCGCGCGCAGGATGTGCTTGCCGACCGGCGTCGAGCCCGTGAACGCGATCTTCGCGATGCGCTTGCTGGTTGCGAGCGCTTCGCCCGCTTCCTTGCCGAAGCCGTTCACGATATTGATCGTGCCGGCCGGGAACAGGTCGCCGATCAGCTCCATCAGCACCAGCACCGACGCGGGCGTCTGCTCGGCCGGCTTCATCACCACGCAGCAGCCGGCCGCGAGCGCCGGCGCGAGCTTCCACGCGGCCATCAGCAGCGGGAAGTTCCACGGAATGATCTGGCCGACGACGCCGAGCGGCTCGTGGAAATGGTACGCGACGGTGTTGTCGTCGATTTCGGAGATGCCGCCTTCCTGCGCGCGGATGCAGCCGGCGAAGTAGCGGAAGTGGTCGATCGCGAGCGGCAGGTCGGCCGCCATCGTCTCGCGCAGCGGCTTGCCGTTGTCGATCGTCTCGGCCACGGCCAGCAGCTTCAGGTTCTTTTCCATCCGGTCGGCGGCGGCGAGCAGCAGGTTCGCGCGCTCGGCCACCGAGGTCTTGCCCCACTTGCGGCGCGCGGCATGCGCGGCGTCGAGCGCCAGCTCGATATCGTCTGCGCCCGAGCGCGGCACGCGGCAGAACGGCTGGCCGTTGATCGGGGACACGTTCTCGAAGTACTCGCCCTTCGCCGGCGGAACCCACTTGCCGCCGATGTAGTTGTCGTACTGCTGGCGGTACGGATATTCGACGTCGAGGCCCAGTTGTTTCAGGTCAAACGGGTTCATACATGTCTCCTGTTCATCGTGCTTGTGTGAGTACAGCGCCGGTTGGATCGCGCTGCATGCGTTAACGCAACATGCGTGCCAAACGGGGCCGGCACGCCGCGAAGGCGCGACGGCAACGGCCGCCCCGCGTGCGTGCCGTGCGGTGTTCATTCGCGCAGCACGGCGGGTGCGCCGTTTCTGAACAGTGCGACTGCGCAACGGCGCGGCCGGTGTTCGGATTCGGCACAGTGCGCACCGGCAGCCTCACGCGCTGCGGGCCGCCGCCCGTGGCATGGCGCTTGCGTGCGGATCGCGCATCCCCTTGCCGCGGCGTTCACGCCGCCCGACGCCATGAGCGACTCCGGCCCCCTGACCGACGACGCGATCGCGTTCATCCGCGAGCAGGCGTTCCTGATCGTCGCGACCGCCGATGCGGCGGGCAACGGCGACTGCTCGTACCGCGGCCGCCAGCGGCGCGCCGACGGTTCGTACGAGCCGCTCGTCGACCTGCCCGACCGCCGCACGCTCGTGCTGCCCGACTTCGCGGGCAACAACCTGTTCAACACGATCGGCAACCTGCTGGTGAATCCGGCGATCGCGCTGCTGTTCGTCGACTTCGTGCGCCAGACGACCTGGCTCGTGCAGGGCCGCGCGACGATCGACGAGCACGTGGCAAGCCGCGCGCACCTGTGGCCCGACGCGCGGCGGCATGTCGTGGTCGACGTGGAGCGGGCTCAGGCTCGCGCGGATCCGGCGCTGCCGCCGCTCGTGCCGGCTTGATGCGCACGGCGGGCCCGCCGGCGCTCGAACGCGGCCGTGCCGGTATCCGGCGGCGTTCCGACAACTGCGGCCCACGCCGCCATGCGCGGCAGCGCGATACCTAGCGCCCGTGCGCCTCGGCGCACGCCGCGTCGATCCGGTCGCGCGCCGGCTCGTCGGCCTGCGCCGGACCGTCGGCAGCGCCGCCCGCTTCGGCAGCCGCCGGGCGGCCGCCAAGAAACGCGAACACCACTGCCGCGCACAGCACGGTGACAATGGCCAGCCCGGTCAGCAGCCGATCGAACGCATGGGTATAGCTCGCGAGCAGCAGCGCGTGACCGGCGCCCGGCAGCGCCGCCGCCGCACCCGCGAGGTCGCCGGTCGCGAGCCGCGCCGCCGCACGCAGCGCCGCGTCGGGCGTACCGGCCGCGCCCGCCGCGTGGCGCAGCCCCGTCTGCGCGAGCGCGGCCAGCACCGCGCCCGCGATCGCGAGTGCGATGCCTTCTCCGGCCACGCGCGTCGTGCTGAAGATCCCGGTCGCCATCCCCGCACGCTCCTTCGGCACGACGCTCACCGACAACCCGTCCATCAGCCCCCACGGCATGCCGGCGCCGATGCCGATCACGAGCATCGGCGCGATCGCCGCGGGCCCCGCGCCGCCGCGCAGCGCGACGCCCAGCCACACGAGCCCGGCCGCCGCGATCAGGAGCCCGAGCCCCGAGATCACGCCGGCCGACAGCCAGCGCGTGAGCGTCGCCGCGACGAGCGGCACGACCAGCATCGGCGCGGAAATCGCGAGCATCAGCCAGCCGGCGTCGATCTCGCTGAAGCCGTCGATGCCGATGAATCGCAGCGGCAACACGACCAGCAGCACGATGTAGCAGCAGCAGGTCGACACCGGCAGCACCTGCACGCCGACGAAGCGGGCGATGCGAAACAGCGACAGGTCGAGCATCGGCCGCGCGACGCGCATCTCGATCGCCACGAACGCGCCCGCCCCGAGCGCCGCGCCGGCCAGCAGCGCAAGCACGGGCGCGCTCGTCCAGCCGCGCGCGGGCGCCTCGATCACGCCGAACGTGAACAGCGTGAGCGCGGCCGTGAAGGTGATCGTGCCGGGCCAGTCGAGCCCCGTCGCGTGCGGGTCGCGTGACTCCTGCATGCGCGGCAGGCCGAACCCGAGCGACAGCACGCCGGCCACCGCGCTCGTGACGAAGATCGCGCGCCAGCCGTAATGCCCGATCAGGCCGCCGGCCAGCACGGGCCCGAACGCGAGCCCGATCCCGAAGGTCGTGCCGAGCAGGCTGAACGCGCGCGTGCGCGCCGCGCCGTCGAACGCCTGCGCAAGCGCGGCCGTGCCGCCCGCCAGCGCGGCGGCTGCCGCGAGCCCCTGCGCCGCGCGCAGCAGGTCCACCGCGAGCATCGACGGCGCGAACGCCAGCGCGACCGACATCAGCGTGAAACCGCCGACGCCGATCGCGAACACGCGCCTGCGGCCGAACTGGTCGGCCAGCGCGCCCGCCGCCATCAGGCAACTGCCGAACGCGAGCATGAACGCGTTGGTGATCCAGTTCATCGCGACCGTGCCGCCATGCAGGTCGCGGCCGATCGCCGGCGTCGCGACCGCGCCGCCCGAGAACGACAGCGGCAGCGCGACGGCGGCCAGGCAGACGGCAGCCAGTACCCATGCGCGCCGGTGCGCCGAGCGGGCCGAAGCGCCTGAAACAGGGTGATCCATCATCGCTCCTCGAAAAACCGGCGCGGATGCGCCGTCAGAGCGACAGACGATAAATCCGATTCAATCTACGAAAAACCACGCGAAACTCCGCATATAACGGACTAGAATTCCGCAATTCATCCGCCGCGCCGCCCGGCGCCCGCCCTACGATGGAAAACCTGACCGGCATCGTCGCGTTCGTCCGCACCGCCGAGGCGCTGAGCTTCGTCGCGGCCGGCCGCACGCTCGGCATCTCGGCGTCGGCGGTCGGCAAGACGATCGCGAAACTCGAGCAGTCGCTCGGCGTGCGGCTGTTCAACCGCACGACGCGGCGCGTCACGCTCACCGAAGAGGGGCGGCATTTCCACGAGCGCTGCCAGCGGATCCTCGAGGATTTCCGCGATGCGGAGGCGACGGTGACGGCCTCGGCGCAGCGCCCGCGCGGCAAGCTGCGCGTGAGCCTGCCGGTGATCGGCTATCGCTTCCTGCTGCCCGTGCTGCCCGAGTTTCAGCAACGCTACCCGGATGTCGAGCTGGATCTCGATTTCAACGACCGGATGGTCGACGTCGTCGAAGGCGGCTTCGACGCGGTGATCCGCAGCGGCCCGCTGTCCGATTCGCGCCTGATGTCGCGGCGGCTCGGCCCGTTCGCATTCGTACTGTGCGCAACGCCCGCCTATCTCGCGCGGGCCGGCACGCCGCGCGCGCCGCGCGACCTGGAAGCGCATGCATGCGTGCGCTACTGCTTCCCGACCACCGGCAAGCTGCAGGACTGGGCGCTCGCGGCCGCCGACGGCACGCCGTTGAAGCTGCACACCGCGCTGACCTGCAACAACATGGAGGCGCTGCGCGGCAGCGTGCTCGCGGGGCTCGGCATCGGCTACATGCCCGACTTCCTCGCCCGCGACGCGCTCGAGCACGGCGCGCTCGTCACCGTGCTCGACGACTTCCGGATCGCGCCGGGGCAGTTCTCGATCGTGTGGCCCTCGAGCCGGCTGCTGTCGCCGAAGCTGCGTGTGTTCGTCGATTTCCTGTGCGACCGGCTGTTCAAATAGCCGGAGGGCGAAGGCCCCGACAGCCGGCGCGCGGGCGGCGCGCGGGCGGCTCGAACCGAACGACGGCCGCCCCGCGCCCGCCGCCCTCGTCAGTCCGCCGCGATCCGCTCCGCTTCCGCCTGCGGCAGCAGCGCGTCGCTGTCGTCCTTCAGCCCGACGCCCGTCAGCCGGAGCCTGCGCGCATGCGTCATCAGGTAATGCAGCTTGTGCGCGGCCGCCGCGTACGGCAGCCCTTCGGGCCGCACGTTCGAGATGCAGTTGCGCAACGCGTCGTGACACCCGACCCGCGGCGCCCAGGTCAGATACACGCCGAGGCTGTCCGGCGAGCTGAGCCCCGGCCGTTCGCCGATCAGTATCGCGACGAGCTTCGCGCGCAGCAGCTCGCCGATCTCGTCGCCCAGCGCGACGCGCGCCTGGGTCGCCACCACCACCGGGCCGATCCGCCAGCCGTCCCGGTCGAGCCTGGGCCGCACCGCGTCGAGCAGCGGCAGCGCCTGTTTCGCGGCAGCAAACGCCGACAGCCCGTCGCCGACCACGAACACGATGTCGGGCGCCTCGTCGAGCGCCGCACCGTAGTCGGCCAGCAGCGCGCGCCCGTCATCGGACAGCTTGCGGCCGAGGTCGGGCCGGCGCAGGTAATGCTGGCGATCGGGCGCGGCGCTTTGCACGCCGAGCGTCGCGAAGCCGGCCGCGTCGAGCGCGCGCCGCAGCGCGTCCACGTCGAGCGGCTGGTGCACCGCGTCGCGCGCCTGCGCGTGCGACAGGTTGAACGCGAGCAGCGGCGCGGTCGGCAGGCTGTTGCCCGCGCGGCCGAGCGCGATCCGCGCCTGCGTGAACGACTTCAGCTGCGCCCACGGGTTCTTTTCGACGGCGTCGCTCATGCGGACAACCCCATCCAGTCGGTCGCGCCCGCCAGCAGCGGCACGCGCGCCGTCGCGCTGCGCAATGCGCCGTGCGCATCGGCGATTTCCATCGTCTCCAGCCACTCCTCGAATTCCGGCGCGCGGCGCAGGCCGAGCACCTCGCGCACATACAGCTGATCGTGGAACGACGTGCTCTGGTAGTTCAGCATCACGTCGTCCGCGCCGGGAATGCCCATGATGAAGTTGATGCCGGCCGCGCCGAGCAGCGTCAGCAGCGTGTCCATGTCGTCCTGGTCGGCTTCCGCGTGGTTCGTGTAGCAGATGTCGCAGCCCATCGGCACGCCGAGCAGCTTCCCGCAGAAGTGATCCTCGAGCCCCGCGCGGATGATCTGCTTGCCGTCGTACAGGTATTCGGGCCCGATGAAGCCGACGACCGTGTTCACGAGGAACGGCTCGAACCTGCGCGCCACCGCGTATGCGCGCACTTCGCAGGTCTGCTGGTCGACGCCGAAATGCGCGTTCGCCGACAGCGCGCTGCCCTGGCCCGTCTCGAAGTACATGAGATTGTTGCCGATCGTGCCGCGCCGCAGCGACAGCGCGGCGTCGCGCGCCTCGCCGAGCAGCGCGAGCGAGATGCCGAAGCTCGCGTTCGCCTTCTCGGTGCCCGCGATCGACTGGAACACGAGGTCGACCGGCGCGCCCTGCTCGATCGCGGCGATCGTGTTGGTCACGTGCGTGAGCACGCACGACTGCGTCGGCACGCCGTAGCGTTCGCGAAACCCGTCGATCATCGCGAGCAGCTTCACGATCGCCGCGAGGCTGTCGGTGGCCGGGTTGATGCCGATCATCGCGTCGCCGCAGCCGTACATCAGCCCGTCGAGCATCGACGCGGCGATGCCCTTCACGTCGTCGGTCGGGTGGTTCGGCTGCAGCCGCACCGACATCCGGCCGGCCAGCCCGACCGTGTTGCGAAAGCGCGTGACCACGCGGCGCTTGCGCGCGGCCACGATCAGGTCCTGGTTGCGCATCAGCTTCGACACGGCCGCGACCATCTCCGGCGTGAGGCCCGGCGCGATCCGTTCCAGCGCCGCGCCGTCGGCCGCGGGCGACAGCAGCCAGTTGCGGAAATCGCCGACCGTCAGGTGCGAGATTTCCGCGAATGCGGGCGCGTCGTGCGTGTCGACGATGAGGCGCGTGACCTCGTCGTCTTCGTACGGGATGAGCGCCTCGTTCAGGAATGCCTTCAGCGGCACGCCCGCGAGCGCGATCTTCGCGGCGACGCGCTCTTCCTCGCTCGCCGCGGCGACACCGGCGAGCTGGTCGCCGGAACGCAGCGGGCTCGCCTTCGCGAGCAGCGTCTTCAGGTCCGCGAAGCGGTACGTGCGCGGGCCGATCGTCTCCGTATAGGACATCGTGCGAATCTCCTTCCTTGCCAAACGCCGACGGCGCGCCCGTTCGACGGGGCGCGCCGGATGCCGTCAGGAACGGCCTGTCACCTTCGCCATGCTCACTCCTCCAGCAGCGCGTCGCCCGGCGCACTCTCGCGCTGCGAACGGGTCGCGAGGAAGTACGCGTAGCCGAACGCGAGGAAGCCCAGGAACACCAGCGCGACCAGCCCGTTGAAGTACACCATCGTAGCGAGACACACGAGCGCGGCCAGGATCGCGAAGGCCGGGAAGATCGGGTACAGCGGCGCGCGGAACGGCCGCGCCATGTTCGGCTGCGAGCGGCGCAGCTTGAACAGCGACGCCATGCTCACGATATACATCACGATCGCACCGAATACCGACATCGTCACGATATTCGCGGTCAGCGTCTGCCCGCCGAACTGGATCAGCTCGTCGCTGTAGATCGCCGCGATGCCGACCACGCCGCCCGCGAGAATCGCGCGGTGCGGGGTCTTGAAGCGCGGATGCACCTTGCCGAGCCACTCCGGCAGGTAGCCTTCACGGGCCAGCGCGAAGATCTGGCGCGAATAGCCGAGGATGATCCCGTGGAACGACGCGACCAGCCCGAACAGCCCGAGCCACACCAGCATGTGCATCCAGCCGCTGTTCGCGCCGACGATGTACTTCATCGCCTGCGGCAGCGGATCGTTGATGTTCGCGAGCTTGGTCCAGTCGCCCGCGCCGCCGGCGAACACCATCACGCCGATCGCGAGCGCGACGAGGGTCAGGATCCCGGCCACGTACGCGATCGGGATCGAGCGCTTCGGGTTCTTCGCTTCCTCGGCGGCCATCGCGACGCCTTCGATCGCGAGGAAGAACCAGATCGCGAACGGGATCGCCGCGAACATCCCGTGGAACGCGCCCACGCTGAAATGATCGGCGCCCGACCAGCCGCCCTTCATGAAGTTGCTCCACGCGAAGCCCGGCGACACGACGCCCATGAACACCAGCAGCTCGAAGATCGCCAGCAGCGTGACGACCAGTTCGAAGGTCGCCGCGATCTGCACGCCGACGATGTTCAGCGCCATGAACACGAGATACGCGCCCATCGCCGCGTGCTTCGGCTCGAGGCCGGGAAACTGCACGTGCAGGTAGGCGCCGATCGCCAGCGCGATCGCGGGCGGCGCGAACACGAACTCGACGAGCGTCGCGGCGCCGGCGAGATAGCCGCCCGTCGGGCCGAACGCGCGGCGCGCATACGCGAACGGGCCGCCCGCATGCGGGATCGACGTGGTCAGCTCGGTGAAACTGAAGATGAAGGTCGTGTACATCGCCGCGACGAACAGCGCGGTGACGACGAAGCCCAGTGTGCCGGCGCTCGCCCAGCCGTAACTCCAGCCGAAGTATTCGCCGGAAATCACGAGGCCGACCGCAATGCCCCACAGTTGCCAGGTCCCGAGCGTCTGCTGCAACGCGGGCTGGCCAGACGACCTGACGCCGGCGGCGGGCCGGCCATTCGACTCTGCTTTCATCGGACGCTCTCCTCAAAGGCGCCGGGCCTGCCGGCCAGCGCAACTGAGAATCGATGCTAGAGAGTCATTAAACGACGTGTTATCGAAATTCGGCAAAGACCGCGGCTGACATTTCGCTGACGGAAACGTCGGCCGCGGTCCGCGCCCCGGCCGTGCGAGACGGCCGGATTGCCGGCTTACTGGCCGCCGCCGCGCTGGTTGAACCAGCGGTCGAGCAGCTTGCCTGCCGCTTCGCGGCCGCCGAGGCCGAACGACAGCGCCACCGCCACCGCGATCGCACCGAGCACGAGGCCGAACGCGAGCTGGACGATTTCGTTCGCGATGCCCATCGCGCGCAGCCCCATCGCGAACACGAGGCCGAGGATCGCGAATTGCGCGATGCGCGCGAACAGCACGCTGTGCTCGCGGTCGGCCTGCTCGATCACGCGGCGCGCGAGGCCCGCGAGCCACACGCCGATCACGAGGATCACGCCGCCGGTCAGCACGTGGCCGCCGAACTCGATGAACAGCGTGACGACGTCGCGCACCTGCGAGAAGCCGAGCCGGTTCGCGGCCTCGACCGACGCGAACAGCATCGCGAAGAACACGATCAGCCGCGCCGCCAGCACCGACGGCTGCAGGATTCCCGAGAACACGCGCTCGACGCCGAGCACGGCCGGCAGCCCGTCGGCGCCGGCGGCTTCCAGCAGCTTCTGCGCGAGCGCCGCGACGAAGCGTGCGAAGTAGAACGTCACCAGCACGATCACGATCGCCGCGACGATGTCCGGCACCGCGCCGAGGAACTGGTTCAGCATGTTGGTGGCCGGCACCGAGATCGCGTCGATCTTCAGCGCGTCGAGCGCGGAGATCAGCGTCGGCACGAACACGAACACGTAGACGATCGTGCCGATCAGGCTCGATACGCGCACGGGCGTCGGGCTCTCGAGACGCTGCGTGAGGCGGTCGGCGCCGGCGGCGACGAGCAGGTTCGTCACGAGGCCGCGCAGCACCCGCGCGACGACCCAGCCGACGAAGCCGATCACCGCGGCCGCGAACAGGTTCGGCACGATCGCGAGCAGCTTGTCGACCATCCCCTGCACCGGCGACAGCAGGCCCGACAGCGCGAACGACGCGAGGATCGCCGGCAGGAACATCAGGATCACGAGCCAGAACAGCACGTCGCCGAGATAGCCGCTCATCGGCTGCATGCCGGCGCCCTCGGACAACTTGTCGTCGATCTTGCTCGCCTTCAGCGCGCGGTTCGCGAGGCTGCGCAGCAGCGACGCGATGAGCCACGCGATCAGCGTCAGCGCGGCGCCGCCGATCAGGTTCGGCAGGTAGTTGACGATGTGCGTGATGAGCAGCGAGAACGGGTTGGAGACCGCGTACAGGTTGAGCACGTTGAAGATGCCCACCGCGGTGACCAGCAGCACGAGCCAGAACAGGCCGCCCGCGATGATGCGCTCGACGCATGCGCCCTGGCCGGTGCTTTCGTTGATCCGCTGGTCGACCTTCAGCGCGCCGAGCAGGCGCATCGCGCCGGCCCGCACCACGACGGCGATCAGCCAGCCGATCACCAGGATGCCGATCGCGCCGGCGATCTTGGGCAGATACCCCCCTAGCGTGGTCTGCAACGACGTGATGAAGCTGGAAGCATCCATTTCTTGTTCTCCCGAAACGTGGTGTTGCGATTGAAAATCGACGAACTCCCTGCGTACTTCTAAAAACATGCGGCCCGGACGGAGCAACTTACCCGAGAAAAATGACGCGATCACCCGATTTCACCGTCTTTAACTTTAGTCATAGATCGCAGGGGGGCGAGACCCCATTTCGGCGAAATAAAAAGGGCCTGATTTCGTTACTCCATCGCATTTCCGCAAGATTCATGCAGTCCGGGCGTGCTACCGTGACCTCGGTTCCGGCCCGGGCACGCCGATGACGGACGAAATGCGCGCCGGATCGCCGACGTCGCGGGGCTGTCGCCCCCTGTCGCCGGCGGCGGTGCGTCCATCGCACGCCGTATGGCGGGCCGGGCGCGCCGACGGTGCGGCGGCTATGCGGATCGTGAACCCATACATGCGCCCGAAGATCTCGTGCGCGCAGCGTGGCCGATCGACGGAATCGCGCGACGCACGGGCGTGCGCCGGCCAACCCATCCATGACGGAGAGGAGGAGAAGAGATGTTCGAGCACAAAGTCGAGATCCGGCGGTTGCCGGCGTTGCACGGCTACGCGATCGCCCACACGGGCCCGTACATGAAGGTCAGCGAAGCGTTCATGCGGATCGGCATGTGGGTCGGGCAGCACGGGCTGATCGGGCCCGGCGCGAAGATGGTCGGCATTTTCTACGACAACCCCGACACGACGCCCGAAGCGCAGTTGCGCGCCCGCGCCTGTTTCATGCCGGCCGGCGGTGCGCCGGACGTCGAGCCCGTGCCGCCGGTGGAGCGCGTGACGGTAGCGGGCGGCGAATACGCGGTGCTGCTGCATACGGGGCCGTATGCGGACCTGAAGCCGGCCTACCAGTGGCTCTACGGCGACTGGCTGCGGCACTCGGGCCGCGAGGCCGCCGACGCGCCGCCGTTCGAGCTGTACCTGAATACGCCGATGGACACGGCGCCGGCCGACCTGCGCACCGAAATCCACCTGCCGTTGCGCTGATCGACGGGCCGGTGCGCCGGCCGTCGAACGGCCCGCGCCGGCCCGCGCTCAGGCGCGGCCGGCGCGCACGCGCGGTACGGCGGGTGCTTACGCGGCCGGCGTACCGCAGCCGGGACAGAAGCGCGTATCGGCCGCCAGCGCGGTATGGCAACGGCTGCAGGCCTTGCTGCGTTGCGCCGCGCCGCACTGCGTGCAGAACCGCGCATCGGCCGCGTTGAGCGCGCCGCAGCCCGCGCACGCGAGCTGCCGCAGCGGTACGTTGGCGCCCTGCCCGCGAGCGGTGTCGGCCGGCGCCTGCCAGCCCCAGCCGTGGCGATCGCGGCCGCGCGCCTCGTGGCCGCCGTGCACGTCCCGGCCCGCCCCGCCGTGTTGCCCGCCGCCATGGCTGCCGTAGCCGCCGTTGCCGTGCCCGCTGCCATGACCGCCACCATGGCCGCCCAGGATTCGTTTCAGAAAGCTCATCGCCCGCTCCTCAACGCTTGGCCTGTGCCCCGCCGAACGCCCCCGAGGACGACAGCAGCCGCAAGCCGTTGGCCACGACGATCAGGCTTGCGCCCGCGTCGGCAAAGACCGCCATCCACATCGTCCCGAGCCCCGCGACCGTGAGGCCGAGGAACACGATCTTCACGCCGAGCGCGAAGCCGATGTTCTGCACCAGGACGCGATGCGTCGCGCGCGACAGCCGCACGAACGCGGGAATCTTGCGCAGGTCGTCGTCCATCAGCGCGACGTCGGCCGTCTCGATCGCCGTGTCGGTGCCCATCGCGCCCATCGCGAAACCGATGTCGGCGCGCGCGAGCGCCGGCGCATCGTTGATCCCGTCGCCGACCATCCCGACCGCGCCGGCCCCGCCTGCCGCCAGCTCCTCGACCGCCGCGAGCTTGTCTTCCGGCAACTGGTTGCCGCGCGCGTCGTCGATGCCGGCCTGCCGTGCGATCGCCTGCGCGGTGTGCGGGTTGTCGCCCGTCAGCATCGCGGTGCGGATGCCGAGCGCATGCAGATCGGCGATCGCCTCGCGGCTCGTATCCTTGATCGTGTCGGCCACGGCGAAGATGCCGAGCACGCGCGCCTCGTCGACCAGCACCACGACGCTCTTGCCTTGCCGCTCGAGCGCGTCGAGCTTCGCTTCGAGCGCCGGCGAGCAGCGCTCGAGCTCCTCGACGAGGCGGTGGTTGCCGAGCCAGTAGCGCGCGCCGTCGATCGTGCCGCGCACGCCGCGCCCGACGATCGCTTCGAAATCCTTCACATCGGCGAAGGCCGTCGTGCCGGCCTCGCGGGCCGCGGCCGCGATGGCCTGCGACACCGGGTGATCGGAGCGCGCCGCAAGGCTCGCGCCGAGGTGCCGGACCCGCGCCGCGTCGGCGTCGGTCGCATGCAGGTCGAAGTCGGTCTGCACCGGCTTGCCGTGCGTGATCGTGCCGGTCTTGTCGAGCGCGAGCCACGCGAGCTTGCGCCCTTCTTCCAGATAGACGCCGCCCTTCACGAGAATCCCGCGTCGCGCCGCGGCCGCGAGCCCCGACACGATCGTCACCGGCGTCGAGATCACCAGTGCGCACGGGCAGGCGATCACGAGCAGCACCAGCGCGCGGTAGATCCAGTCGTGCCATGCGCCGCCCGCGACGAGCGGCGGCACCACCGCGACCAGCAGCGCGACCGCGAACACGATCGGCGTATAGACGCGCGCGAACTGGTCGACGAAGCGCTGCGTCGGCGCCTTCGCGCCCTGCGCTTCCTCGACCGCGTGGATGATCCGTGCGAGCGTCGAGTTGGCCGCGACGGCCGTCACGCGGTATTCGAACGAGCCCGATTCGTTGATCGTGCCCGCGTACACGGCGTCGCCGGCCGCCTTCTCGACGGGCAGGCTCTCGCCGGTGATCGGCGCCTGGTTGACCGTCGAGCGGCCCGCCACGACTTCGCCGTCCAGCCCGATCCGCTCGCCCGGCTTCACGCGCACGACCGCCCCGAGGGCGACCTGCGCGGCCTCGATCGTGCGCCACGAGCCGTCGGCGTCCTGTACGGTCGCGGTGTCCGGCGCGAGCTGCATCAGGCCCTGGATCGCGTTGCGCGCACGGTCGAGCGACTTCGCCTCGATCAGTTCGGCGATCGTGAAGAGCACCATCACCATCGCGGCCTCGGGCCACTGGCCGATCGCCATCGCGCCCGTCACCGCGATGCTCATCAGCGCGTTGATGTTCAGGTTGCCGTTGCGAATCGCGATCCAGCCCTTCTTATACGTCGTGAGCCCGCACGCGAGCACCGCCACGAGCGCGAGCGCCGCCGCGAGCCACACGGGCAGGCCGGCCCACGTCGCGCCCTCCGACGCGATCGCGGCGACGCCGGCCAGCGCCAGCGGCCACCACGGCTTCGCGGGCGCATCGGCGACGCGCGCCGCCGGCGCGCCGGCCGTCGCGGCCTCGGGCGTCATCCCGAGCGTGCGGATTGCGCTTTCGATCGCCGGCTGGGCGCCCGGCACGTGCTCGACGGTCAGCATCCGCTGCATCAGGTTGAATTCCAGCGCCGACACTTCGCTCATCCCGCCGAGCTTCTTGCGGATCAGCGTTTCCTCGGTCGGGCAGTCCATCTGCATGATCCGGAACGCGGAGCGCACGTGGCCCGACGCGGTCGCCTGCGCAACCGGCAGCGGCGCGAGCGTCAGCGCAGCGGGCGCGCAGCAGGCGCCGGCCGCGTGGTCGTGGTCGTGGTCGTGGTCGTGGTCGTGGTCGTGGTCGTGGTCGTGGTCGTGGTCGTGGTCGTGGTCGTGGTCGTGACCGGCATGGTCATGCGCCGTGTGGCCGTGCGCGCACGAGGCGCCATGCACATGCGTGTCGCCGTGCGCATGCCCGTGACCATGATCTTCATCGCCATGCGCGGCGTGATCGTGCGAGCACGCGGCACCGTGCACATGCGCGTCGCCGTGTGCGTGCCCGTGGTCGTGGTCGTGATCTTCGTCGCCGTGGGCGGCGTGACCGTGCGAGCACGCCGCGCCATGCGCATGCGCGTCGCCGTGAGCACGGCCGTGATCGTGATCGTGGTCATGGTCGTGGCCGCTCGATGCGGCCTTGCCGTGCGCGCGCTCGCCGGCCGCCGGCGCCGCGTCGGCAACGGTCGCCAATTGCGTGTCGCGCGGGTCGGCGCAGCACGTATCGGCGCCGTCGGCATGACGGTGTCGTGGGTCGTGGGTACGCTGGGCATCGGTCATGACAACCTCCTTGATGGCTTGACGGTGTAGAGTTAACACCCTGAAGCCACTACAAGGTCAACCCTTGCACGGGAGAAAGACATGAAGATCGGCGAACTGGCCAAGGCGGCCCGCTGCACGACCGAAACGATCCGCTTCTACGAGAAAGAGGGGCTGATGCCGGATGCGGAGCGCACCGACTCGAATTACCGCAACTACACCGACGTGCACGTCGAACGGCTGCGCTTCATCCGCAACTGCCGCGCGCTCGACATGGCGCACGACGAGATTCGCGCGCTGCTGCAGCTCACCGACACGCCGGCCGACCCGTGCGATTCGATCAACACCCTGCTGGACGAACACATCGGGCACGTCGACGCGCGCCTCGCGGAACTCACGCATCTGCGCGACCAGCTCACCGAATTGCGCCGCCAGTGCGTCGGTGAGCATTCGGTCGAGGATTGCGGCATCGTGCATGGTCTTGCGACGATGGAAACGGTCGCGCCGGCCGCGAAGCGCTCGCACCTCGGCTGAAACCCTTGTAAAACAAGATAGTCTGGATGAAAATAGTTATATTCTTACTAGATTTTATATAACTATTCATGCCCGCAAGTCGTCCGTCCCCTCTCGCGCTGGCCGTCCTCGCGACGCTCACCGAAGCGCCCATGCATCCCTACGGGATGCTGCAGCAACTGAAGTCGCGCGGGTACGACGAAGTCGTCAACGTGCGGCAACGCACGAGCCTCTACCAGACGATCGACCGGCTGCTGCGCGACGGGCTGATCGTCGTGCACGACACCGAGCGCGACGGCGCGTTTCCGGAGCGCACGCTCTATGCGCTCACCGAGGCCGGGCACACGGCGGGGCAGGCGTGGCTGCATGCGCTGCTCGCGGAGCCCGCCCGTGAATTTCCGGCATTCGGCGCGGGGCTCGCCTTCCTGCCGTTGCTCGACGCCGAAGATGCCCGGCACCAGCTCGAGCTTCGGATTACCCGGCTCGATGCCGAACGCGGGCGCCTGGAAGCGTTGCGCAACGCCGCGCAGGCCGAGCAGGTGTCGCGCCTGTTCCTGCTGCAGAACGAACACGCGCTCGTGCTGCTCAATGCGGAGCTCGACTGGGCGCGCAGCGTCGTCGATCACCTGAAGATCGGCGCGCTGCGCTGGGTGGACGGCTGACGCACCGCACCGGCGCTGCCGGCCGGCAGCGCCTCACTCCGTCAAAGCACCTTGCCGGGATTCAGGATGCCGTGCGGATCCAGCGCGGTCTTCAGGCGCCGCATCAGCCCGATTTCCGCGTCGCTGCGCGTATGCGCGAGATAGGGGCGCTTGAGCGCGCCGATCCCGTGCTCCGCCGACACCGAGCCGCCCATGTCCCGCACCACCGCGTACACGCAGTGATCGAGCGCGTCGGCATCCGTCCCGGTCATCCCGGCCAGCGATACGCCGATATGCACGTTGCCGTCGCCGACATGACCGAAGAACAGGCACGTGAGCGCCGGCCAGCGTGCGCGTAACGCCGCCTCGCAGCGTTCGGCGAAGACGCCGAGTTCGCCCGTCGGCAGGCTCACGTCGAAGTTGACGAGATGCGGCAGCGCGTCGATCGCGAGGCCTTCACGCAACGTCCACAGGTCGCGCGCCTGCCGCTCCGACGTCGCCAGCACCGCATCCTCCACGAGCCCCGCCTCGATCCCCGCCGCAAGGCCGGTTTCCAGTGCGTGGCGCGCATCGCCGCCCGGCGCGCTCGTCGCGCACTCGATCAGCACCGCGAAACCGCCGTCGCCCGCGAACGGCGCGGCGACGCCCGGCGTGTGACGCGCGACGTAGTCGTAGAACGACGGCCACATCGCCTCGAAGCTGACCAGCTCCGGCAGCGTGCGCATGCGGTTCCACAACGCGACTGCCGCGTCGTAGTCGCGCACGCGACAGAGCGCCGTGGCCGGCGCGGCGAGCCGCGGATGCAACCGCAACACGGCCCGCGTGACGACGCCGAGCGTCCCCTCGCTGCCGATGAACAGCTGCTTCAGGTCGTAGCCCGCGTTGTTCTTCAGCATCCGGTTCATCGACGACACGACCGTGCCGTCGGCGAGCACGGCCTCGAGCCCGAGCACCTGTTCGCGCATCATCCCGTAGCGGATCGCACGCGTGCCGCCTGCGTTGGTCGCCAGCATCCCGCCGATCTGGCACGAGCCGCGCGCCCCGAGATCGACGCCGAACGTGAAACCCGCCGCTTCGGCGGCCTCCTGCACCGTCTGCAGCGGCGTCCCGGCCCGCACGGTCAGCGTGCCGGCCGCCGCATCGAGCGCCTCGATGCCCGCGCAACGCTCCATCGACAGCACGACCTCGCCGCCGAGCGCGACCGCGCCGCGCGCGAGCCCCGTCAATCCGCCCTGCGGCACGACCGGCTGGCCGAGCCGCGCGCACAGCGCGAGCGTGCGCGACACGTCGTCGACACAGCGCGGGCGCACCAGCGCGCGCGGCCGCACGCCGGCCGGCTCGTTGTACGCCGTGAAGTAACGCGGATCGATGTCGGCGGCGCGCGTGACGAGCGCGTCGCCCAGCTCGGCCGCGAGCACGGCTTCGAGCGCGTCGCCCGACAGCCGCGCGCCGTCCTGTCCGCTGCCCGCGGCGGTCGTGTTCCGGATCTGCATCGCGCCCGGCTCCGCTTACTTCGCCGAGATGTCGATATCGCCGAAATACTTCAGCCCCAGCGACTTCACGGTGCCGTCCGCCTTCAGCTTGTCGATCGCCTCATCGAGCTTCGCCTTCAGCGCGCCGTCGCCCTTGCGCAGCCCGAATGCGATGCCGCTGCCGAGGATCCGGTCGTCGTGCACGGGCTGGCCGACGAACGAGAAGCCCTTGCCGTCCGGGCGCGACAGGAAGCCGCGCTGGCCGGACGGGGCCAGCACGAGCGTCGCGTCGAGCCGGCCCGACACGAGGTCCGCATACGCCTGGTTCTGGTCCTGGTACGCGACGATCGCAACGCCGGCCGGCTCCCAGTGCGCCTTCGCGAAGGTCTCCTGGATCGACGCCTGCAGCACGCCGACTCGCTTGCCCTTCAGCGATTCGGGCGTCGGCAGCAGGCCGCTGCCGGTGCGCGCGATCAGCTGAGTGGGCACGCGGTAGATGATCGTCGTGAAGTCGATCGCCTGGCGCCGCTGCTCCGTCGCGTTCATCGCCGAGTTGATCGCGTCGAACTTGCGCCCCTTCAGCGCGGGAATCAGTCCGTCGAACGACGTCTCGACCCATTTGCACGACAGCTTCGCCGTCTGGCAGACGGCCTTGCCGACGTCGATGTCGAAGCCCTGCAGATCGCCGTTCGGCGCTTTCGATTCGAACGGCGGGTATTGCGCCTCGAGGCCGAAGCGCAGCGTCTGCGCATCGGCGAGCGCCGCGCCGGAGCCGATCGCGCAGGCGAGTGCGAACGCGAGTTTCAGGGGGGCCGTGTGCTTCATCGTGATCTCCTTGTGTCTGTCTGGTCGATGCGACGTGCCCGTCGCCGGTTTCCTTACAGCGAACGCAGCCGCCGCGCGCCTTCGACCAGCGTCGCGTCGTCCTTCGAGAAACTGAGCCGGATCACGCCGGCGTCGGTGCCGTCGGTATAGAACGCCGACAGCGGAATCGTCGCGACGCGCGCGTCGCGGATCAGGCGCAGCACGAAATCGCTGTCGCTTTCGTCAGAGAAGTGCCGGAAGCGGGCGAGCATGAAGAACGAGCCTTCGCTCGGCAGCAGCTCGAAACGCGAGCCGGCCAGCTCGCGCGCGAGCAGGTCGCGCTTGGCCTGGTAGAACGCCGACAGCCCGAGATAGCTGTCCGGCCGCGCGAGGATTTCCGCGAACGCGACCTGCATCGGCGTGTCGGCCGCGAACACCATGAACTGATGCACCTTGCGGATTTCGTCCATCAGCTCGGCCGGTGCGAGGCAATAGCCGACCCGCCAGCCGGTCACGTGGAACGACTTGCCGAACGACGACACGATCACGCTGCGCTCGGCCAGCTCGCGATGGCGCGCCATGCTCTCGTGCTGCGCGCCGTCGAACACGACGTGCTCGTACACCTCGTCGGACAGGATCACGATGCCGGTATCGCGCGTGAGCTGCGCGAGCCGCGCGAGATCGTCGGCGGCGAACACCGTCGCGGTCGGGTTGTGCGGCGTGTTCACGATGATCATCCGCGTGCGCGGCGTGATCGCCGCGGCCACCTCGTCCCAGTTCACGCGGAAATGCTCGGGCGACAGCTTGATCGCCACCGGCGTCGCGCCCTGCAGCCGCACGATCGGCGCATAGCTGTCGAACGACGGCTCGAAATAGATCACCTCGTCGCCCGGATGCACGAGCGCGCTGATCGCGGCATAGAGCCCTTCGCTCGCGCTCGCGATCACCGTGATCTCGGTGGCCGGGTCGTAGCGCGCGCCGTACAGCGCCTCCGTCTTCTCGGCGAGCCGCTCGCGCAGCGCCGCGACGCCGGCCATCGGCGCGTACTGGTTGTGCCCGTCGCGCATCGCGCGCGCGACGCCCTCGACGAGCGCCGGATCGGGCGCGAAATTCGGCGCGCCCTGCGACAGGTTCAACGCATCGTGTCGGGCCGCCAGTTGGCCGATCACCGTGAAGATCGTCGTCCCGACGTCGGGCAGCTTCGAACGGGGCGCGGTGGCGCTTCGCATGACTCCTCCTTCTGATGTCCTTCGGGCGGCGCCGCGCGGCGCGCGCGGCCCTGCACCTGCCGCATGATTTAGCCCGAGCCAATATCGGCGGACAATCGAAAGTTCGTCATGGCAGCCATGCATTTTTCTCATGGCACCCGACATGAGGCGCTCAACCGCAACGGCGATTCGCCCGGCCGACATGCGAATCAGGCATTTCGTCCAGGCGCACGCGCGCACGACGGGCTTGCGCCGTCCTTGCGGGCGATTTTTCCAGCCAGGGAACATGGGTTGCCGGCCGAAGCCGAGCGCCGACTGTCGCCCCGGCGGCTTCCGCCGAGGCGCCTCGTCCGGGCGAACGAACGTCGCGCGTCGCGCCCCGCCCCGCGGCCGGCGCGAACGGGCGCCGGAACGCTACGCGCCGGCCGCCGCCAGGTAGGCGAGCAGCACGGCCCGCAGCTCACCGCGCAACGCGGCGACGTCGAACGCGGGCCCGAGCGTCAGCAGCGCCTGCGAAAGGCCGCCGTAGCAGACCGTGTGCGCCATCCGCGCGAGCCCGTCGAGCCGTGCCGCGGGCGGCGGATCGGCCGCGTGCGCGAGCGCGTCGCGCCACAGTGCGACATACGCGTCGTAGTGGCGGCGGTAAGCGGCGAGCGGCGACACCTGCCGCTCCAGCGCGAACAGCGCGCCCCACAGCGCAGCGTCGGCGCCGATCGCGTCGACCTGCAGGTCGACCAGCGCCGTGGCGAGCTCCGCACGCGGCGCGCCGCGCAGCCGGGCGATCGCGTCGCGCAGCCGGTCGGCCATCGCCTGCACGTGCCGGTGGATGCAGAGCGCCGCGAGGCTCTGCTTGTCGCCGAAGTATTCGTAGAAGGTGCCGACGCTGACACCCGCGACGGCCGCGATCTCGCGGATCGTCGCCTTCGCGTAGCCGCGCTCGAGCAAAAGCTGAACGAACGCCTGCTGCAGCGCGTCGGAGCTCGCCTGCGCGCGCGACTGGCGCGGCCGGCGGCGCAATGCGGGCGCGGGTTGCGCCGCCGGCTGGCCGGGCGGCGCCGGAACCTGAACATGTCGCGGCGGCATATTTGCTACTCTGGAATTCAGCGGGGCAGGCATTTCACCGGAAGCCGGAACCGGGGCCCGAGCGCCATGCCTGCGGCATGACGCCGGCTGCCCGCGACGCATGAGACCGGAGACCTCCCGATGACCGAATCGACTCACGCCGTCACGAACCAGTTCGACGAACTCGTCGACTATAACCTCTTCGCAACGGACCTCGCGCTGCGCGATGCGCTTGCCCGGGCAGGCGCGGACTGGGCCGTGCCGCAACTCGACGCGTACGGCGCCCGGCTCGGCAGCGCCGACACCGCGCGGCTTGCCGACGAAGCGAACCGTCACACGCCGGAACTGAACACGTTCGACCGGCGCGGCCGGCGCATCGACCGCGTCGACTTCCACCCGGCCTGGCATGCGCTGCTCGGCCAGTACCGCCGCGAGGGCTTCGTGTCGCTCGCGTTCCGCGAGTCGCGCCGCGGCCGCTGGGCCGCAACCGCGGCCGGCTTCTACCTGCACGGCCAGATCGAGGCCGGCACGCTGTGCCCGGCGACGATGACGCAGGCCGCGATCCCCGTGCTGCAGAAGGAGCCCGCGCTGTGGAACATGCTGCGCGACAAGCTCTACAGCGACGCCTACGATCCGCGCGACGTGCCGGTCGCCGACAAGCGCTCGATCTGGGTCGGCATGGGCATGACCGAGAAACAGGGCGGCTCCGACGTGCGCGCGAACACGACGCTCGCGACCGCGGTCGGCGCGGGCGGGCGCGGCGGCGACTACCTGCTGCGCGGCCACAAGTGGTTCTTCTCCGCGCCGATGTGCGACGCGCACCTCGTCGTCGCGCGTACCGAGGCCGGCGGCCCGTCGTGCTTCTACGTGCCGCGCTGGCGGCCCGACGGCACGAAGAATGCGGTCGAGATCCAGCGGCTGAAGAACAAGGTCGGCAACCGCAGCAACTCGAGCAGCGAGATCGAGCTGAACGATGCGTGGGGCATCATGCTCGGCGACGAAGGCCGCGGCATTCCGACCATCATCGAGATGGCCACCTACACGCGGCTGAACTGCGTGCTCGGCAGCGCGGCGATGCTGCGCCAGGGCGTCGTGCAGGCGATCGCCTACACGCGGCAGCGCCACGCGTTCGGCCGCGCGCTCGCCGAGCAGCCGCTGATGCGCACCGTGCTCGCCGATCTCGCGCTCGAAAGCGAGGCCGCGCTCGTGCTCGCGATGCGCCTGGCCGATGCGTTCGAGCGCGACGACTCGCCGCGCGAACGCGCGTGGAAGCGCATCGTCACGCCCGCCGCGAAATTCTGGGTCTGCAAGCGCGCGGTCGAACTGACCGGCGAGGTGATGGAAGTCTTCGGCGGCAACGGCTACGTCGACGACGGCCCGATCGCGCGGCTGTTCCGCGAGGCGCCCGTCAACTCGATCTGGGAAGGCTCGGGCAACGTGATGTGCCTCGACGTGCTGCGCGCGGTGTCGCGCGAGCCCGACGCGGCCGCCGCGCTGTTCGCCGAACTGGCCGACCTCGGCGCGGACGAGCCGCGGATCCGCGCGGCACTCGACGCGCTGCGCACGATGCTCGCGGCGCCGGCCGACACGCTCGAGGCGTCGGGCCGCGTGTTCGCGCAGCGGCTCGCGGTGGTCGCGCAGGCCTGCCTGCTGCGCCGCGCCGCGCCGGCGGCCGTCGCCGACGCCTTCGTCGCGACCCGGCTCGCCGCGCCCGACTGGGGCCGCATCGCGGGCGGTTTCGACCCGCACGCGCTCGACGTCGCCGCGCTGCTGCAGCGCGCGTACCCGGCCTGACGCCCGCGCGTACGGCTCAATACGGCCCAGTCCGCCCTCGTTCGTCCGCCCGGAGCCCCGATGAACCTCGTCGCCGCCCTCGACCGCGCCGCCCGCGCGACGCCCGGCAAGCCGTTCCTCGTCAGCGAATCCGCGACGATCACGTATGCCGCCGCGCGCGAGCGCTCGCACCGCGCGGCGGCCGTGCTGAGCGCGCTCGGCATCGCCGCCGGCGACCGCGTCGCCGCGATGTGCTTCAACACGCCGGCCTTCGTCGACCTGATGTTCGGCGCGTGGCGACTCGGTGCGACGTTCGTGCCGATCAACCACCGGCTGCAGGCGCCGGAAGTCGACTACGTGCTCGAACACAGCCGCAGCAAGGCGCTCCTGTTCGACGTGGCGCTCGCGCCGGTGGTCGAACGCATCGTGCATCCCGCGCGGCGGCTCGTGACCGAAGGCGAGCTCGACGGCGTGCCGAGCTTCGACACGATGTGCGCGACGCTGGACGGCCTCGCGGGCATCGAGCCGGCCGACGGCGACCTCGCGCAGATCCTCTATACGTCCGGCACGACCGGCCGCCCGAAAGGCTGCATGCACAGCCACCGCACCGTGACGCTCGCGGCGATGTCGGCGGCGCTCGCGATCGGCATCGGCCGCCACGAGCGCACGCTGATGGCGATGCCGATCTGGCATTCGTCGCCGCTCAACAACTGGTTCGGCGGCACGCTGGTCGCGGGCGGCACCGTCGTGCTGCTGCGCGAATACCATCCGCTGCGGTTCCTGCAGGCCGTCGAGCGCGAGCGCGTGACGCTGTATTTCGGCGCGCCGGTGTCGTACACGCTGCCGCTCGACACGATCGACGGCTTCGCCGCGTTCGACCTGTCGAGCGTGCGCGCGTGGCTGTACGGCGGCGGCCCGATCGGCGCCGCGCAGGCCGAACGGCTCGCGCGCGCGTATCGCAGCGATGCGTTCTTCCAGGTGTACGGCATGACGGAAGCGGGCCCGGCCGGCACGACGCTGTATCCGGACGAGCAGGTCGCGAAGGCCGGTTCGATCGGCCGCCACGGCGGCCCGGGCGTCGACCTGCGCGTCGTGCGGATGGACGGCATCGACGCGCAGCCCGGAGAAACCGGCGAGATCTGGCTGAAGACCGACAGCATGATGCTCGGCTATCTCGACGACCCCGCCGCGACGCGCGCCGCATTCGCGCCGGACGGCTGGTATCGCACCGGCGACGTCGCGCGGATCGATCAGGATGGCTACCTGTTCATCGTCGACCGGCTGAAGGACATGATCGTGACGGGCGGCGAGAACGTCTATTCGAAGGAAGTGGAGGACGCGCTCGGCGCGCACCCGGACATCGCGGAGGCGGCCGTCGTCGGCGTGCCGCACCCCGACTGGGGCGAGACGGTCGTCGCGCACGTCGTGCTGCGCGCAGGCGCCGTGCCCGATGCCGACGCGCTGCGCGCATTCTGCGGCGAGCGGCTGGCCGCATACAAGATCCCGCGCGAGTTCACGTTCGCGCAGGCGCTGCCGCGCACGCCGACGGGCAAGCTGCAGAAGTTCCTGCTGCGCGTGCACCGCAAGGACTAAGTATCCACGATTGCGCCAGCGCACTTACAACTCACGCACTCATATTCCCCTTGCGAACCGCAAAGCGAGATACGGCGTCACGCCTTGTCCGCGTCAACTAACCAGCGCATTCGCGCACGCGCGGTCAATGCAAAAGGCAGAACGGAACAAGTAGTAGAACTTACCAGCCCTGAATCATATTCGTCCGATTGATCGACGTTTCCTATCTGGAATAGCGTCTCCAGGCAGTCATTCCATTTACTGAGACAGGGAAGCCGGATGAAAAACGAACGCAAAGCACCGCTCCACCTTTTCGCCACCGTTGGTGCACTCACGGAACGCGGTGAGCGCGTCACCACCGCAACCAGCGACCTGCCCCCGGCTGGATTGGAAGTCGCCCGCGTCGGCGACGTAGTGACCCATGACGACGGCAGCGAGGCCGCGATTATCGACGACGCGGGAAACAACCATAGCGGCGGCAAACCGTTCGCGTTGGTCGGCAGCCTGTCGAGCAACGGTGACCGCATTACCGAAACGCCGCGCACCTCATGGGGCATTCACGCGCGGGATGGGCAAAGCGCTGCGGGCCTGTTCGATCCGACCTATGTGCCGCCGCCCGCCTGCAGATTGGCGGTATGTGGCGCGACAACCGCGCGCGGTGCATGGCGCGAGCCGTCCGGCACATGGGACGTAGCGCCGCACTTGGGCAAGGCAGCCACGGTGGGCGACCTGATCCACTATCCGGACGGTTCAATCGCGCGCGTGACGACCGGCCAGGGTTTGGCCGACGGGCCCGACTTCGCGCCGCTCGCATTCGTTGGCAGCGAACTCGATAACGGCGACACGATCACCGATAGTCCCGAGCGACAAGGCGTAGCGTCATCCGTTGTATTGAGCGTCGTCACCCGCTCGTCCATGCCCCGCTGAGGTAGCGTCCATGATCCGCTACTTTCTTGCCAAAGGCGACCGTGCCGGGGAAGCGGCGATTGTCGAAGGCCTCGACACCGTAACCTGTTCCAATCCGCCGCCGAGGGTTCATATCGCCACGCTGGATATGAAGACCTACTGTTCTGCCTGCAAGCGTGAAGGGTACATCGCACCGCAAGGTCCGCGCTGGCCAGGTACCGGTCCGAACGGCAAACAGTGGGCATTGAGCGGGGATATCAATGTCTGCGGATGCAACCCACCGCCGATCTTCTACGCTGAGCGCGGCATGCGGATGATTTTTACCGAGAGAGAGACTGCGACGCCGAATGGGCGCCAACCTGATGCAGCCGCGCGGTCATCTGCTCGATCGGCCGTCGTACACGACGAGCAATTCACCTTGCTCGATGACTCCCGCCGCCCGCTCGCGAACATTCGCTACCGAATCGTTACCGACACTGGGCAGATTTTCACGGGCACCACGGACACGGCCGGGAAAACACATCGAATCGCCACCGACGCCTCGGCAACCCTGAAAATCTATACGAAGGAACATTGAAGCAATGAAAAATTTCGATGTGAATGACGGCGGAGAATGGTTCCTCGTACACTCAGGCGCAGTTACCAATACCCATCCCGGGTCGATGGTGGAAGTAACGATCAATACCGAGAAAATATGTCACAACATGACAAACAAGGAATTCCGGGAAATGGTATTGAGCAAACGCGATCGCGCCGTTTCTCTCGTCGACAGAAGAATCAAGGATCTGCAGCGCTGGTCCAGCACTGACAAGGCACGCGTATTACAGTGGTTCGGCAGAGCGGACGAAGGCACCCGCATAACGTTATTAACAGGCCTGACTGCAATCGTCCGAGTACTAAAGGCACTCACAGGATGCAATTTCACGCGATGGGACAGCGAACGACTCAAACATATTGGATGCGTTCCAAATCCGAACAGATCGGGAGTTACGGCATCAGTGTGTTCGCCGGATACCGTAACTCATACGATCGCAATACATTCCGATTTTTGTACAATGCGGGACTTCTCATGGGAAAAAGATTCCGTAGTTTCCACCCTGATTCATGAGGCGAGTCATTTTGACGACACAATGGGAACCCGGGATCACAGATATTTCATGGAGGAGTGTTTGACGTTTGGAGCCGAAAACCCGAATCAAGCAATCGACAATGCCGACAGCATTGCAGGATACGTCATCTACAATGCTTAAGTTCATTCTGGCCCTAAACCTTCTCGTCTCCAATCCGGTATTCGCATGTATCGCCAGCGAGAACCTCGACATCTACTTTTCAAGAGATAGCTCGCACATATCGAATGCCGAGATCGTCCGAATTGCAAAATGGACAGCCGACCAAAAGCTCGATTACGCAAATCACCTAACCAGGGAGACAACGCTGATCAGCGGCCATGCCGAGGAAAGCGAAGCGGGAGCACTGGCCCTTGCGCAATCAAGATTGCAAACCGCGTATGCACTGCTGGAGCAACTCGGCTTTTTACGCGGCACCATCAAGAAGAGCGCCCGCGTCTATTCGCATGGCGACGTGGACAATGGGCGACGTGTGGAAATTTCCTTCCTGCCCGATTGCCCTAACAAGTGCTGCGACGGCAAGTAACCTCATACTGCCGCCGATCACGGCGATGCGGTATCGACGTACACAAGCGGCGACCCTGCTGCACCACTGCCTGCGAGATCCCTATGTCCTGTCGGCCGTGTCCCACCAAAGAAAAAGCCACCGGACCCGACGGCCCGGTGGCTTTTTCGCATGAGGCGCGGGACGACGCGTTGCAACGCCGCCCGTGCACCACATCACATCTGGCTGCTTACTTGCCGCCGATGCTCTTCAGCGGCTTCCACTCGCCCTTCTCGACCTTGTACATCGTGATGCCGCCGTTCTTCAGGTCGCCCTTCGCGTCATACGCGACGTGCGTCGACGTCACGCCGGCCATGTCGGTCTTCGCGAGCAGCGGCAGGTACTTCGCCGGATCCGTCGAATCGGCCTTCTTCATCGCGTTGAACAGCGCCATCGCACCGTCGTACGCATACGGCGAGTACGTCTGCACATCTTCGCCGAAGCGCTTCTTGTACTTGTCGGCGTACGTCTTGCCACCCGGCATTTCTTCGAGCGGCAGGCCGGCCAGCGATGCGATCGTGCCGTCGGCCGCGTTGCCCGCGATCTTCAGGAACGTCGGCGTCTTCACCATTTCGCCGCTCATCAGCGGCGCGGTGATGCCGAGCGTCTTCATCTGCTTGACCATCGGTGCCGCCTGCGAATCCGCGCCGCCGTAGTAGACGAGATCCGGCTTCGCAGCCTTCAGCTTGGTCAGGATCGCCTTGAAGTCCACCGCCTTGTCGTTCGTGAATTCACGGTCGACGATCGTCGCGCCGCCGGCCTTCGCGGCCTTCTCGAACTGGTCGGCGAGACCCTGGCCGTAGGCCGTGCGGTCGTCGACGATCGCGATCTTCTTCATGCCGAGGTCCTTCGATGCGAACGCGCCGGCCACCGAGCCCTGCTGCGTGTCGGACGTCATCATGCGGAAGGTCGTCTTGTAGCCCTGCTGCGTGTATTCCGGTGCGGTCGCCATCGCGATCTGCGGAATGCCCGCGTTCGCGTAGATGCGCGAGGCGGGAATCGTCGTGCCCGAGTTGAAGTGGCCGAGCATGCCCTTGATGCCGTCGTCGACGAGCTTCTGCGCGACCGTCGTGCCGGTGCGCGGGTCAGCCTGGTCGTCCTGCGTGTCGAGTGCGAACTTCACCGGCTTGCCGCCGATCTTCGGGTTCGTCGCGTTGAAATCCTCGATCGCGAGCACGATCCCGTTCTGCATATCCTTGCCGTAGTGCGCCTGCGCGCCCGTCATCGGCCCTGCGTAACCGATCTTCACGTCGTCCGCATGGGCCGTCCCCGCCAGCGACATGACCGCGACGAACGTCGCGCCTGCCAGCTTTTTCATCGTGTGCTGCATAGCATCTCCTTGGTACCAGGGTAAATGGAGCGGCATCGGGATCGCCTTGCCGCTTCCTTTGTTTGATCCGAACGGCAAGGATGATCAGCCGATCGTCATCAAATTCGCATTGCCGCCCGCCGCGGCCGTGTTCACGCTCACCGAGCGCTCCGTCAGCAGCCGCTCGAGCGCGTAGTCTTCCGCGTCGCCGTTCTCGAACGCGCCCACCGACACGCCCTGCACCGACACGATCGGGCCCGGCCGCTGCGCGACGTCCTTCACGAGCGTCTGCAGTTCGTCGCTGTCGCCTTCGAACAGCACCGCATCGAACGGCGTGTCGGCCTGCTTGCGCACGACCGCATGCGCCTTCAGCGACGCCGGCAGCGCCGCGACGAGCGCCTCGCCGGCCGCGCCGGCGAACAGCGCACGGTTGCCGGTCGCCAGCACCGCCGCGAACTGTGCGCGCGCGCCGCCCGGCGTCGCCGCGACACACAGCACCGTGCCGCGCGGGCCGAGTGTATACGTGTTTCGCTCGCCCGTCGGGCCGCTCAGCACCGCGGTCGCACCGGCCGGCACCTGCGCCAGATAACCGTCGCAACGTGCGGCCAGCGCCGGCTCGCGCTGCTCGATCAGCCAGTCGCGCAGCGTCGTGAGCGCCGCCGCCGGATTGCTGCGCGCGTCGCCGTCAACCGCGCCGTCCGCCACCAGCGACTGCGCGAGCGAGCGCGGCAGGCCCGACGGACGCGTCGCGAGCAGCCGCTGCAGATACAGCGCGCCGCCGGCCTTCGGGCCCGTGCCCGACAGCCCTTCGCCGCCGAACGGCTGCACGCCGACCACCGCACCGATCACGTTGCGGTTCACGTAGATGTTGCCGACGTGCGCGTTCGAGATCACGTGCGCGATCGTCTCGTCGATCCGCGTGTGGATGCCGAGCGTCAGGCCGTAGCCGGTCGCACGGATCTGCTCCAGCAGCTTGTCGAGCTGGCTGCGGCGGTAGCGCACCACGTGCAGCACCGGGCCGAACACCTCGCGCTTCAGCTCGTCGATGCTGCCGATCTCGATCAGCGTCGGCGGCACGAACGTGCCGTGCGCGCATGCCTCGGGCGCCGGCAGCTGCGTGACCGCATGGCCCTTGTCCTTCATCGCCGCGACGTGCGTGTCGATCGTCTGCTTCGCTTCGCCGTCGATCACCGGGCCGACGTCCGTCGACAGCCGGTCGGGGTTGCCGAGCGCCAGCTCGTGCATGGCGCCCTTGAGCATCGTCAGCGTGCGGTCCGCGACATCGTCCTGCAGACACAGAACGCGCAGCGCCGAACACCGTTGACCGGCCGAGTCGAACGACGACTGCATCACGTCCGCGACGACCTGCTCCGCGAGTGCCGACGAATCGACGATCATCGCGTTCTGGCCGCCTGTTTCGGCGATCAGCGGGATCGGCTTGCCGTCCGGGTCGAGGCGCGCGGACAGCGTCTTGTTGATCAGGCGCGCGACTTCGGTCGAGCCCGTGAACATCACCGCGCGCGTGCGCGGATCGGCGACCAGCGCCGCGCCGACGGTCTCGCCATCGCCCGGCAGCAGTTGCACCGCACCGGCCGGCACGCCGGCCTCGCGCAGCAGGCGCACGGCCTGGGCCGCGATCAGCGGCGTCTGTTCGGCCGGCTTCGCGAGCACCGTGTTGCCGGCGGCCAGCGCCGCCGCCACCTGGCCCATGAAGATCGCGAGCGGGAAGTTCCACGGGCTGATGCAGACCACGGGCCCGAGCGGACGGTGCGTGTCGTTCGAGAATTCGTCGCGGATCTGCGCGGCGTAGTAGCGCAGGAAGTCGACCGCTTCGCGGATCTCGGCGATCGCGTTCGGCAGCGACTTGCCGGCTTCACGCACGATCAGGCCCATCAGCGTGTGCATCTGCGCTTCGAGCAGGTCCGCCGCGCGCACCAGGCAATCGGCGCGCGCATCGACCGGCGTCGCCTGCCAGATCGGCGCGGCGGCCACTGCGTGCGCGAGCGCCGCGCTCACGTGTTCGGCCGTCGCCTCGCTGACCGTGCCGACCGTGTCGCGCTGGTCGGCCGGGTTGCGCACGTCACGGGCCGGCGCCTCGGCGAGCGTGTCGTCGGCCAGCATCGGCGCCGCGCGCCACGGGAAATGCGCGCTCGCGAGCAGCGCGGACGACAGCGACGCGAGACGATGTTCGTTCGACAGGTCGAGGCCCATCGAGTTGGGGCGCTCGTCGCCGTACAGGTTGCGCGGCAGCGGGATCTTCGCGTGCGGCGCGCCGAGCGGCACGACCTTCGCCGCTTCGTCGACCGGATCGGCGACCAGTTCCTTCACCGACACCGTCTTGTCCGCGATGCGGTTCACGAACGACGTGTTCGCGCCGTTCTCGAGCAGACGGCGCACGAGGTACGCGAGCAGCGTCTCGTGCGTGCCGACCGGCGCGTACACGCGGCACGGACGGTTCAGCTTGTCGCGGCCCGTGACTTCCTCGTACAGCGGCTCGCCCATCCCGTGCAGGCACTGGAACTCGTACTGGCCCGGGTAGTAGTTCTGGCCCGCGAGCTGGTAGATCGCCGCGAGCGTGTACGCGTTGTGCGTCGCGAACTGCGGGTAGACGGCGTCGGGCGCCGCGAGCAGCTTCTTCGCGCACGCGAGGTACGACACGTCCGTGTAGATCTTGCGCGTGTAGACCGGATAGCCTTCGAGGCCGTCGACCTGCGCGCGCTTGATCTCGGTATCCCAGTACGCGCCCTTCACGAGGCGGATCATCAGGCGGTGACGGCTGCGGCGCGCGAGATCGATCAGGTAGTCGATCACGAACGGGCAGCGCTTCTGGTAGCCCTGCACGACGAAGCCGATGCCGTTCCAGCCCGCCAGATCCGGATCGAAGCACAGCGCCTCGAGCAGGTCGAGCGACAGTTCGAGGCGGTCGGCCTCTTCCGCGTCGATGTTCAGGCCGATGTCGTAGCGGCGCGCGAGCAGCGCGAGCGCGCGCACGCGCGGCAGCAGTTCGCTCATCGTGCGGTCCTGCTGCGAGCGCGAGTAGCGCGCGTGCAGCGCCGACAGCTTGATCGAGATGCCCGGGCCTTCGTAGATGCCGCGGCCGCCGGCCGCCTTGCCGATCGCGTGGATCGCCTGTTCGTACGATGCGTAGTAGCGCTGCGCGTCCTCTTCGGTCGTCGCCGCCTCGCCGAGCATGTCGTACGAGTAGCGGAAGCCGCGCGCCTCGTACTTGCGGCTGTTCGCGAGCGCTTCGGAAATCGTCTCGCCGGTGACGAACTGCTCGCCCATCAGGCGCATCGCCATGTCGACGCCCTTGCGGATCAGCGGCTCGCCGCCACGGCCGATCAGGCGCGTCAGCGCCGACGACAGGCCGGCCTCGCTGTTGGTCGTCACGAGCTTGCCGGTGATCATCAGCCCCCAGGTCGCCGCGTTCACGAACAGCGACGGCGCGTGGCCGACGTGCGAGCGCCAGTCGCCCTTGCTGATCTTGTCGCGGATCAGCGCGTCGCGCGTCGCGCGATCGGGAATGCGCAGCAGCGCTTCGGCGAGGCACATCAGCGCGACGCCTTCCTGGCTCGACAGCGAGAACTCGTGGATCAACCCCTCGACGCCACCGCCCGAGCTCTTCTCGCGCAGCGCCTCGACGAGCCGGGTCGCGAGCGCCTGCACGTCCGCCTGCAGGTTCGCGGGCAGGCGCGCCTGGCCGAGCAGGAACGGCACGCATTCCGGCTCGGGCCGGCGGTAGGCGGCCGTGATCGCCGCGCGCAGCACCGATTGCGGTTGCACGTTCTGCGCGAACTCGAGGAACGGATGCGGCGAGTTGTCGTCGTCGCCATCCGCGCCCTGGCCGTCGGCGAGCTCGGTGACGCCGCTGTGACCCGACAGTTCGGGCGGCAGCTGGCCGTGCTCGATCCGCTCGAGATACGCGAAGATCGCCTGCTTGATCAGCCAGTGGGGAGTGCGCTCGAGACGCGCGGCGGCGTCCTTGAGACGCGAGCGGAGAAGGTCGTCGACTTTGACGCCGAGAGTCGTGCTAGCCATGGTGGGTTCGTGCGCCGGTGCGAGCCCGGCAATATGGTGTAAGAGGATGCGCGAAATCCTACGGCACACAATAAAAAGGTGCAACCGAATTACGAGACCGGTTGCACCCTGTAGTTAGCCAATATAATCAATGGCTTACAAAGTCACAACCTAGGAGTTGCCCGTGGTCGGGGGATCGGTGTTTTCCCTGATCGGGCTGGTTTGGCATGGATAAGCAACCGCCTGCTCCGCGGGCCGGGGCGTGAAACGGGTTGCACTCGGGGTACACCGGCGGGTGCGGCGTGGAGACTGGAGGGGTGAAAAGAACGGCGCGACAGCGGGCGCATCGGGCGCATCGGGCGCATCGGGCGCATCGGGCGCGTCGGGCGCGTCGGGCGCGTCGGGCGCATCGGGCACGCAGGGGCCGCGTCGGTACGCCAAGCACCCGCTGCGCGGGCGCCAGCGACTCAGATATCCAGCGGATCGACCTCGACGCTCCAGCGCAGCACGCCCTTCAGCGCGCGCAGCTCCGGCTGCCACGCGCGCAGCGCATGCTGCAGCGCCGCCCGCGACGCGCTTTCGAGCAGCAGCTGCGCGCGGTGGACGTTCGCGACCTTGACGATCGTCATCGGCACCGCGTCGTACACGGTCACGCGATCGGCCCCCGGCAGCCCCGGCAACACGGCCGCGGCCTGCTGCAGGAATGCGAGCGCCGCGTCGAGCGTGCGCCCCTCGGCGCGCAGCAGCGCCTGGTAGACGAACGGCGGCAGGTGCGCGTCGCGACGCTCGCCGAGCGTCGAATTCGCGAAGCCGACGTAATCCTGCCGGCCGAGCGCGTGGTACAGCGCGTGACGCGGGTAGCGCGTCTGCACGAGCACCTCGCCCGGCAGCCCGGCCCGCCCCGCACGGCCGCTCACCTGCATCAACTGCGCGAACAGCCGTTCGCTCGCGCGGAAGTCGTGCGAGAACAGCGCGGTGTCGGCGTTGAGCACGCCGACGAGCGACACGCGCTGGAAGTCGTGCCCTTTCGCGATCATCTGCGTGCCGACCAGGATGTCGACCTCGCCCGCATGGACGTCGGAAAACAACGCCTGCGCACTGCCCTTGCGGCGCGTGCTGTCCGCGTCGATCCGCAGCACGCGCGCGCCCGGCACCGCTTCGGCGAGCGCCTCCTCGATGCGCTGCGTGCCGCGCCCGAGCGGCGCGATGTCGACGTTCCCGCACTCCGGGCACGACCGCGGGATGCGCGCTTCCCAGCCGCAGTGATGGCAGCGCAGCGCATGCTCGGGCTTGTGCAGCACGACGTACGCGCTGCAGCGCGGGCAACCCGCCACCCAGCCGCACGCGTCGCATGCGAGTTGCGGCGCGTAGCCGCGCCGGTTCAGGAACACGAGGCTCTGTTCGCCGCGCTCGAGCCGCGCCTTCAGCGCCGCGACGAGCGGCCCCGACAGGCCGCCCATCGACGCGCGCCCGCGCCGCCGCTCCTCTTCGAGATCGATCAGCCGCACGGTCGGCAGCGTCGCGTCCGCCACCGCGCGGCGCGACAACGTAAGCCGCGTGTAGCGGCCCTGCTCCGCCTGCCACCAGCTTTCGAGCGAAGGCGTCGCCGAGCCGAGCACGACCGTGATGCCGAGCTGCTTCGCGCGCCACACGGCGAGATCGCGCGCCGAATAGCGCAGCCCTTCCTGCTGCTTGTACGCGGGCTCGTGCTCCTCGTCGACGACGATCAGCGCCAGCGCCGGCATCGACGCGAGCACCGCGAGACGCGTGCCGAGCACGATCCGCGCGCGGCCCGTATGGGCGGCCAGCCAGTGGCGCGCCCGCTCGCCCTCGGCGAGCCCGCTGTGCAGCGTGACGATCGCGTCGTCGGCGAGCGCGCCCGCGAAGCGCGCGCGAAACGCGGCCTCGAACTGCGGCGTCAGGTTGATTTCGGGGACGAGCACGAGCGCCTGCGCATCGGGCCGCGCGTCGAGCAGCGCCGCGAGCGCGTGCAGATAGACCTCGGTCTTGCCGCTGCCCGTCACGCCGTGCAGCAGGAACGGCGCGAAACCCTGGGCCGCGCGGAGCGCGTCGAGTGCTTCGGCCTGCTGGTCGGTGAGCGCCGGCGGCACAGTTCGTCCACCGGTTGTCGACAGGTTATCCACAGCGTTGGGCACAGGGGTGTCGGCCCAGCCGATTTCCTCGACCGCGACCCAGCCGCGCGCCGCCCAGTCGTCGAGCGTGGCGGCCGCCTTCGGGTGCAGCGCACGCGCTTCGGGCAAGGCCAGCGAGCCGGCTTCGACGAGCGCCTGCGCGAGCCGCCGCAGCGCGGCGCCGCGCGCGGGCAACGCGTCGGGCAGCGCCGCGCGGCCGGCCTCCGTCGGACGATAGCGCACCTCCGGCGCCAGCAGCCGCCCCCAGCGTCCGGCGTCGCGCAGCGCCTGCGGCAGCGCCGGCAATGCGACCTCGCCGCGCCCGCGCTGATAGTAGTCGGCGGCGAACGATACGAGTGCGAGCCAGTCGGGCGACAGCGGCGGCAAGTCGGCGCAGATCGCATCGACCGCGCGCAGCCGGCCAGGCGGCACGTCGGTGTGAGTCGTCACTTCGCAGACGAGCCCGACCGCCTGCCGCTTGCCGAACGGCACCTGCACGAGCGTGCCGGGCACCGGCGCCGGCTGGACGTCGCATCGGTAGTCGAACAGGGTCGCGAGCGGATGGTCGAGCGCGACGCGCAGGTAGGTGCCGCTCATCACGGCGCTCCTGCCGCAGCCCGCACCGTACGGACGGCTTGCAGCCGCGCCCGCATCGCGGCAGCGCACTTAAAGTAAAACTTCAGATTCGGCGCTAAGTTTTGGATTCGCATTAGGAATCGCCGTATACCCTGCCCAGCCTGTGGATAACTTTGTTGAGAACTCGCCGTTCAACGGCCGCAACGCGCGCGGGGACGTGCTTTGCGGCGTTTTTCGCCGCTTGCGGCGGTGTCCCGCGGAGCCTTATTCCATAAGGCTGCTATTCAAATTACCTAACCATAGCGAGACAATTTGACCGATACGGGGCTCTACCGCGCTGCAACGTGGAAAATGTGTATAAGTCAAGTCTTGACAAGCATCGAATCGGCAACCGGTGGCGAGTTGCGCCCTGTTTAGTGCCGATCGCGAAACGCCGTCATTCCGCAACGCAGCATGACGGCGCTTGCGTTCAGCCGGCGGCTCCGCTACGGATCGCGCGGCTGTGGCTATGCACTTCGTCGACGAGTTCGGCGACGTGATCGGGCGACGTGAACTGCGAAATGCCGTGCCCGAGGTTGAACACGTGGCCCGGATGGTTGCCGTAGCTGTCGAGCACCGCGCGCGCCTGCTCGCGCACCGCGGCCGGCGGCGCAAACAGGATCGTCGGGTCGAGGTTGCCCTGCAGCGCGACACGCCCCGCGACGCGCTCGCGCGCGGCGCCGAGGTTGACCGTCCAGTCGAGCCCGACCGCATCGACGCCGGTCGCCGCGATCTCCTCGAGCCACAGCCCGCCGCCCTTCGTGAACGTGATCACCGGCACGCGCTCGCCGTCATGCTCGCGCTTGAGCTGGCCGACCACGCGGCGGATGTAGTCGAGCGAGAAGCGCTGGTACGCGCCGTCGGCCAGCGCACCGCCCCACGTATCGAAGATCATCACGGCCTGCGCGCCCGCTTCGATCTGCGCGTTCAGGTAGGCGGCCACCGCCTGCGCGTTCACGTCGAGGATCCGGTGCATCAGGTCGGGGCGCGAATACGCCATCGACTTCACGGTGCGGAAGTCGTCCGATCCGCCGCCTTCGACCATGTAGCACGCGAGCGTCCACGGGCTGCCGGAGAAGCCGATCAGCGGCACGCGCTGGCGGCCCTGGCCGTCGGTGAGCGCGCGGCGGATCTCGCGCACGGCGCCCGTCACGTAACCGAGCGTCGCTTCGATATCCGGCACCGCGAGCTTCGCGACGTCGGCCTCGGTGCGCACCGGATGCGCGAACTTCGGCCCTTCGCCGACCTGGAAGTCGAGGCCGAGCCCCATCGCGTCGGGAATCGTCAGGATGTCCGAGAACAGGATCGCGGCGTCGAGCGGAAAGCGTTCGAGCGGCTGCAGCGTCACTTCGGTCGCGTAGTCGGGCTGCTTCGCCAGGCCGAGGAAACTGCCGGCGCGCGCGCGCGTCGCGTTGTATTCGGGCAGGTAGCGGCCGGCCTGGCGCATCAGCCAGATCGGCGTGTAGTCGGTCGGCTCGCGCAGAAGCGCACGCAGGAAGGTGTCGTTGAGCAGGTTATGGGCCACGGTAGGAGCGACGATGCGAAGGCAAAGCGGCATTTTACCGGACAGCCGCCGACCAGCTGCGCTTGCCCGCGCGATGGCGGCCATATGACGCGCGCGATGGCTCCGTTATGATCGGACGCTCATATCGAACGACACGAAGGAGGAGACCGATGAAGACATTCGCCACGCTCGCCGCGGCCGCGCTGCTGTGCTGCACCGCCGCACATGCGCAAACCGGCGCGGGCCCGGCGGCGGCCGCGCCTGGCGCCGGCTCGCGGCTCGACGAGGTGCTGGCGCGCGGCACGCTGCGCGTGTGCACGACGGGCGACTACAAGCCGTATTCGTACTACCGCGCGGACGGCCGCTTCGAAGGCATCGACATCGACATGGCCGAATCGCTCGCGAAGTCGCTCGGCGTGAAGACCGACTTCGTGAAGACGAGCTGGCCGAACCTGACCGGCGATTTCGTCGCGAAATGCGACATCGCGGTGGGCGGCGTCTCGACGACGCTCGAGCGCCAGAAGCGCGTGTTCTTCACGCAACCGTACGTGGTCGACGGCAAGACGCCGATCGTGCGCTGCGCGGACGCCGGCAAATACCAGACCGTCGAGCAGATCGACCGGCCGGAGACGCGCGTCATCGTGAATCCGGGCGGCACCAACGAGCGCTTCGCGAAGCAGTTCTTCACGCACGCGAATCTGACCGTCTATCCGGACAACGTGACGATCTTCAAGCAGATCCTCGCGGGCAAGGCCGACGTGATGGTCACGGACGCCTCCGAGACGCTGCTGCAGCAAAAGCTGAATCCGGGCCTGTGCTCGGTCCATCCGGACAAGCCGTTCCAGTTCGGCGAGAAGGCGTACATGGTGCCGCGCGGCGACGTCGCGTTCCAGCAGTACGTCGACCAGTGGCTGCATCTCGCGCTGTCGACCGGCGAATACCAGGCAATCTCGGACACATGGCTGAAGTAGGCCGCTCCCTGCCGCGGCGGCCGATAACGGGCATCGACCCCGTGGCCGCTGCCGCCTGACATCCCCGCGCGACGGCAACCCGCACGCCGTCGCGACGCATCGCCGCCGCCCTGCGCCCGCGCAACCTCCGACGAATTGGCCGATCGGCCAGCTTCCGCGCATTCCAATCACGTTTCAAAATCTTTCTGACGAATGAATCGTCATACGCGGCCTCAATCCCGCCGCGCACTTTCTCACGTGAAAATCGGCAATTCATCGATCTCGATGCGCATGAAAAACGCATCGTGCGCACGCGATGAAAACGCTGCGGAAAATATGGGTAAAAATGACCTTTTTCAGGACCCCGAAAACAGCAAAAAATCCCGGAAAGCCTTATCTGGCGGGCGTTACAACCTGAAACACTTTGTTACCGCGACAGGGCATTAATTCGCCCACAATGGCCTCAACGGTTTCAACACGGATGCGGTCTCGTGTGCCAAGTGTGAGCGGACGCGAAGCGCTGCGAGCCAGTCGGTCACGTACCGAAGCCCTTCCGGGGGGCATCCCTGTTGGAGTCGTTTCCGGCCCCCCGCCGGATCCGGTTTCATCTTTGGTCTCCTCGCGCTAACCCCGTAGCGTGTGGTTTTTAGCGGGCTAATAAGCCCGCTTTTTTTCGTCCATCGAAAGCGCAACGGCCCGCAGGCCGCCGCGTCGTTCCTGCCTTCACGCGGTCTTCTGCACGTCGAGCTTCAGTTCCTCGATCATCCGGTCGCGCATCACGAACTTCTGCACCTTGCCCGTCACCGTCATCGGCAGTTCGTCGACGAAACGGATGTAGCGCGGAATCTTGTAGTGTGCGATCTGCCCGTTGCAGAACGCGCGCACGTCGTCCTCGGTCATCTGCTCGTCCGCGCGCAGCACGATCCACGCGCACAGCTCCTCGCCGTACTTCGCGTCGGGCACGCCGAATACCTGCGCGCTCTGGATCTTCGGATGCCGAAACAGGAATTCCTCGATCTCGCGCGGATAGACGTTCTCCCCGCCGCGAATCACCATGTCCTTCAGCCGGCCGACGATGTTGCAGTAACCGTCCGCATCGAGCGTCGCGAGATCGCCCGTATGCATCCAGCCGTCCACCAGCACCTCGCGCGTCTTCGCGTCGTCGTCCCAGTAGCCGAGCATCACCGAATAGCCCTTCGTGCACAGCTCGCCCGTCGCGCCGACCGGCGCGATGTCGCCGCCCGGATCGACGATCTTCACTTCCAGATGCGGCTGGATGCGGCCAACCGTCGTCGTGCGCTTCTCGAGCGGATCGTCGGTCGAGCTCTGGAACGACACGGGGCTCGTCTCCGTCATCCCGTAGGCGATCGTGATCTCCGACAGGTGCATCTGCGACACGACGCGCTTCATCGTCTCGATCGGGCACGGCGAGCCGGCCATGATCCCGGTGCGCAGCGTCGACAGGTCGAATGTCGCGAACGCCGGATGATCGAGTTCCGCGATGAACATTGTCGGCACGCCATGCAGCGCGGTGCAGCGTTCGTCGGCCACGGCGGCGAGCGTCGCGACCGGGTCGAACGCTTCGCCGGGAAACACCATCGCAGCGCCCTTCGACACGCACGCGAGCACCGCGAGCACCATCCCGAAGCAGTGGTACAGCGGCACCGGAATGCACAGCGTGTCCTGCTCGGTGAAACGCATCGCCGTCGCGATCGAGCGCCCGTTGTTGACGACGTTGCGGTGCGTGAGCGTCGCGCCCTTCGGGCTGCCCGTCGTGCCGCTCGTGAACTGGATGTTGATCGGGTCGTTGGCCGCGAGCGTCGCGCCGATCGCGTCGAGCAGCGCGGTATCGACAGCCTGGCGGCCGCGCGCCATCACGTCGGCGAAACGGAACATGCCGGCCGGCGCGACGTCGCCCATCGTCACGACCGTGCGCAGGCTCGGCACCCGGGCCGCATGCAGGTCGCCCGGCGTCGCGGTCGCGAGTTCCGGCGCGATGGTCTGCAGCATCTCGACGTACGCCGAGGTCTTGAAGCGTTCGGCCGCGATCACGGCCTTGCAGCCGACCTTGTTCAGCGCGTATTCGAGTTCCGACAGCCGATAGGCCGGATTGATGTTGACGAGCACCGCACCGATCCGCGCGGTCGCGAACTGCGTGAGCAGCCACTCGCTGCGGTTCGGCGACCAGATGCCGACGCGGTCGCCCTTCACGATGCCGAGCGCGGCGAGGCCCGCGGCCAGCACGTCGACCTCGTGCGCGAACTCGCGCCAGGTCCAGCGCACCTGCTGCTCGCGGAACACGACGGCCGGACGATCGGGGAAGCGGCCGGCCGTGTCGAGCAGGAAGCGGCCGATCGTCGCTTCGGATAGCGGCGCGTCGGTCGTGCCGCGCACATACGACAGTCCGTTTTCGGGCGCGATCAGCGCGCCGGCGCCAAGGTCTGCTGCCATGAGTGTCTCCGTCCTTTTGGTCTGATCGGTGCGCGCGCGATCGCGGCGCCCGCCTGCGCCGCCGCGATCGCGACGGCGGGCGTCAGCGTCGATGATGACGCGCTCCGCTGACGACACTCTGACATCAAATCGCGGCGGACGGATGAAATAGCACGACCGGCCGAAACCCCTCGGCGCGCACCGGACGGACGAAAAAAAAGCAGCCCGGAGGCTGCTTTCTTTCGCGGGATGCGCGGCGCGGCTCAGTGCCGGCTGCGAATCTTCGCCAGACGCTGGATCGCCTCGAGCTGCGCCATCGCGGTCGCGAGCTCGGATTGCGCTTTTGCGAGGTCGAGGTCCGACTTCGCGTTCTGCAGCGTTTCCTCGGCGCGCTTGCGCGCTTCCTCGGCTTTCGCCGCGTCGAGGTCCTTGCCGCGGATCGCGGTATCGGCGAGCACCGTCACGGCGCCCGGCTGCACTTCGAGAATGCCGCCCGCGACGAACACGAATTCGTCGTTGCCGCCCTCGACTTCGATGCGCACCGCACCCGGACGAATCCGCGTGATCAGCGGCGTGTGGCCCGGCAGAATGCCCAGCTCACCCGTTTCGCCCGGCAGCGCGACGAATTTCGCCTCGCCCGAGAAGATCTGCTCTTCCGCGCTGACGACGTCTACTTTGATGGTTGCCATATCGAACTCCTGTCGGCGGGAGTGAGCGCTTCGGCACTCACCCCCGCCCCATGCCGCGGTGGGCAGGAACCTGCGCGTCGGCGCTTGCCCTTGCCCTGCGGCGGTCGACGGGAGCAAGCGCTTCGGCGCCTACTCCGATCCCATGGACCCTTACTGGATCTTCTTGGCCTTTTCGAAGGCTTCGTCGATCGTGCCGACCATGTAGAACGCCTGTTCCGGCAGGTGGTCGCACTCGCCGTCGACGATCATCTTGAAGCCACGGATCGTTTCCTTCAGCGGCACGTACTTGCCCGGCGAGCCCGTGAACACTTCAGCGACGTGGAACGGCTGCGACAGGAAACGCTGGATCTTCCGCGCACGCGCGACCGACAGCTTGTCTTCCGGCGACAGTTCGTCCATGCCCAGAATCGCGATGATGTCGCGCAGTTCCTTGTAGCGCTGCAGCGTCTGCTGAACGCGACGGGTGATCGAGTAGTGCTCTTCACCGATCACGTTCGGGTCGATCTGGCGCGAGGTCGAGTCGAGCGGGTCGACTGCCGGGTAGATACCCAGCGAGGCGATGTCACGCGACAGCACGACGGTTGCGTCCAGGTGGCCGAAGGTGGTCGCCGGCGACGGGTCGGTCAAGTCGTCCGCAGGGACGTACACGGCCTGAACCGACGTAATCGAGCCCTTCTTGGTCGACGTGATGCGCTCTTGCAGCTTGCCCATTTCTTCAGCCAGCGTCGGCTGATAGCCCACTGCCGACGGCATACGGCCGAGCAGTGCCGACACTTCGGTACCGGCCAGCGTGAAACGGTAGATGTTGTCGACGAAGAACAGCACGTCGAGGCCTTCGTCACGGAAGTGCTCGGCCATCGTCAGGCCGGTCAGCGCGACGCGCAGACGGTTGCCCGGCGGCTCGTTCATCTGGCCGTACACCAGCGCGACCTTGTCGAGAACGTTCGAGTCCTTCATTTCGTGGTAGAAGTCGTTCCCTTCACGGGTACGCTCGCCCACGCCCGCGAACACGGAGTAACCGCCGTGCTCCTTCGCGATGTTGTTGATGAGCTCCATCATGTTGACGGTCTTGCCCACGCCAGCACCGCCGAACAGGCCAACCTTGCCGCCCTTTGCGAACGGGCAGATCAGGTCGATGACCTTGATACCCGTTTCGAGCAGTTCGGTCGACGGCGACAGTTCGTCGAACGCCGGCGCCTTCTGGTGGATCGAACGCGTCGTTTCGCTTTCGATCGGGCCCGCTTCGTCGATCGGACGGCCGAGCACGTCCATGATCCGGCCGAGGGTCGGCTTGCCGACCGGCACCGAGATCGGCTTCGCCGTGTTCTTCACGGTCAGGCCGCGGCGCAGGCCGTCGGATGCACCCAGACAAATGGTACGGACCACGCCGTCGCCCAGCTGCTGCTGGACTTCGAGCGTCAGTTCCGAGCCATCGAGAATGAGCGCGTCGTAGATCTTCGGCATGCTGTCGCGCGGGAATTCCACGTCGATAACGGCGCCGATGCACTGTACGATCTTGCCTTCTACCAAAGCAGCAGTACTCATCGCTTTTCCTTTAAATACCTGATTCTTTACTCGCGCAAAGGCGCAGTTGTCGTCCCGGGCGCGCGCTTAAACAGCGGCTGCGCCGCCGACGATCTCCGACAGTTCTTTCGTGATCGCAGCCTGACGGCTCTTGTTGTACACGAGCTGCAGTTCGCTGATCACCGTCTTCGCGTTGTCGGACGCGGCCTTCATCGCGACCATGCGCGCCGATTGCTCGGACGCCATGTTTTCCGCGACGGCCTGGTACACCAGCGCCTCGACGTAACGCACGAGCAGTTCGTCGACGACTGCCTGCGCGTCCGGCTCGTAGATGTAGTCCCACGACGTGGCCGGCGTACCGTCATCGGCTTCGAAGTGCTCCGACGACAGCGGCAGCAACTGCTCGATCACGGCTTCCTGCTTCATCGTGTTGACGAAGCGCGTGTAAGCGACATAAACCGCCGACAGCTTGCCTTCCGAGTACAGGTCGAGCTGCGTCTTCACGGCGCCGATCAGCTTGTCCAGATGCGGGGTGTCGCCGAGGTGCACGACCTGCGACATCACCTTCGCGCCGAAGCGGTTCAGGAAACCGAGGCCCTTGCTGCCGATCGCCGTAGCTTCGACCTTCTGGCCCTTCTCTTCCAGTTCCTTGAACTTCTGCACCGTCGCACGCAGCACGTTGGTGTTCAAACCGCCGCACAGACCCTTGTCGGTCGTGACGAGGATGATGCCGGCCGTCTTCGCGCCTTCGTTCGCCACCATGAACGGGTGGCGGTACTCCGGGTTCGCGCGGCTCATGTGCGCGGCGATGGCACGGACCTTGTCCGCATACGGACGAGCGGCGCGCATGCGTTCCTGCGCGCGGCGCATCTTCGATGCGGCCACCATCTCCATCGCCTTCGTGATCTTGCGCGTGTTCTGCACGCTCTTGATCTTGCCGCGAATTTCCTTCATTCCAGCCATAGCTTGCTCCTTGACCGAAGCGGCGCGGGCGCCTCAGCACCCGCGCGGCCTCAGTGTGTCACTCGCGGATCAATAGGCACCGGACTTCTTGAAGGATTCGATCGCCGAGCGCAGTGCGCCTTCGTCGTCCTTCGAGAGATCCTTGGTGTCTTCGATGCGCTTGATGAGGTCAGCGTGGCTGGTCTTCAGGTATTCGCGCAGGCCCTTCTCGAACGACAGCACTTGCTTGACGTCGAGGTCGTCGAGGTAACCGTTGTTCGCGGCGTACAGCGACACGGCCAGTTCCCACACCTGCAGCGGCTGGTACTGCGGCTGCTTCAGCAGTTCCGTCACGCGGCGGCCGCGCTCGAGCTGCTTGCGGGTCGCTTCGTCGAGGTCCGATGCGAACTGCGCGAACGCTGCCAGTTCACGGTACTGCGCGAGGTCGGTACGGATACCGCCCGACAGCTTCTTCACGACCTTCGTCTGGGCGGCGCCGCCGACGCGCGACACCGACACGCCGGCGTTGATTGCCGGGCGGATGCCTGCGTTGAACAGGTCGGTTTCCAGGAAGATCTGGCCGTCGGTAATCGAGATCACGTTCGTCGGAACGAACGCGGTCACGTCGCCTGCCTGCGTTTCGATGACCGGCAGTGCCGTCAGCGAACCGCTCTTGCCCTTCACTTCGCCGTTCGTGAACTTCTCGACGTACTCTTCCGACACGCGAGCCGCACGCTCCAGCAGACGCGAGTGCAGATAGAACACGTCGCCCGGGTACGCTTCACGGCCCGGCGGGCGGCGCAGCAGCAGCGAGATCTGACGGTATGCCCAAGCCTGCTTGGTCAAGTCGTCATAGATGATCAGCGCGTCCTGGCCGCGATCGCGGAAGTATTCGCCCATCGTGCAGCCGGCGTACGGTGCGAGGTACTGCATCGCTGCCGAATCCGAAGCCGAAGCGGCGACGACGATCGTGTATTCCATCGCGCCCGTTTCTTCGAGCTTGCGAACCACGTTCATGATCGACGAAGCCTTCTGGCCGATCGCGACGTAGATACAGATCAGGTCCTTGCCCTTCTGGTTGATGATCGCGTCGAGCGCCACCGCGGTCTTGCCGCACTGACGGTCGCCGATGATCAGCTCACGCTGGCCACGGCCGATCGGCACCATTGCGTCGATCGACTTGATGCCCGTCTGCACCGGCTGCGACACCGACTTACGCCAGATCACGCCCGGGGCGATCTTTTCGATCGCGTCGGTCAGCTTCGCGTTGACCGGGCCCTTGCCGTCGATCGGGTTGCCGAGCGCATCGACCACGCGGCCGACGAGTTCCGGACCAACCGGGACTTCGAGAATGCGGCCCGTCGTCTTGACGATGTCGCCTTCCGAAATGTGTTCGTATTCGCCGAGAATCACCGCGCCGACCGAGTCGCGCTCGAGGTTCAGCGCGAGGCCGAACGTGTTGCCCGGAAACTCGAGCATTTCGCCCTGCATCACGTCCGACAGGCCGTGGATACGCACGATACCGTCGGTCACGGAGATCACGGTGCCCTGGTTGCGAACGTCTGCGCTCGCTTCAAGGCCCTGGATCCGGCTCTTGATCAGCTCGCTGATCTCAGAGGGATTGAGTTGCATTATTCGCTCCTGATAGTCAATTCTGTTGCGTGCCGGCCGCCTGGGCGCTCAAGCGCTCAAGGCTGTCTGCATGCTGGCGAGCTGCGCGCGGACCGAGGTATCAAGCACTTCGTCGCCGACCGTCACGCGCACGCCGCCGATCAGCGACGAATCGACATCGACCGTCGGTTTCAGCTTGCGCTTGAACTTGCGTTCGAGGCCCGAGACGAGACTGTCGAGATCCGCGCCGTTCAGCGGGAACGCGCTCACGATCTCGGCGTCGGCTGCGCCTTCACGTTCGTTCTTGAGCGCCTCGAACTGCTCGGCAATTTCCGGCAGCAGCGCGATGCGATGATTGTCGACCAGCATCTGCACGAAGTTCTGTGCTTCGGCACCGGCCCCGAGCGGCGACTTCACCGCAGCAAGCAGCAGCTCGGCCACTTGCGTGCGCGTCACCTTCGGGCTCGACGCGACCGACAGCACTTCCGGCAGACGCGCAACCTGGGCCAGCTCTTGCACGAGCGTGGACCAGGCGGCGATGTCACCGCCCTCGGCCACGCGGAACAGCGCTTCTGCGTAAGGGCGGGCGATGGTTGCAAGTTCGGCCATGATCAGAGCTCGGCTTTCAGTTGATTCAGCAGTTGGGCGTGGGCCGTTTGATCGACTTCGCGCTTCAGGATCTGCTCGGCGCCCTTAACCGCCAGCGTGGCAACTTCACCGCGCAGCGTCTCACGCGCCTTCACGATTTGCTGATCCGCGTCCGCCTTCGCCTGAGCGATGATGCGGGCGGCTTCGGCATGGGCTTGAGCCTTGATTTCTTCGGCAACGGCCTGCGCGCGCTTTTCAGCGTCGGCAATGCGTTGTTGACCGTCGTTACGGGCCTGCGCGAGTTCCTGATCGACGCGCTTGTGCGCCGCTGCGAGTTCCGCCTGACCCTTTTCCGCGGCCGAGAGGCCATCGGCAATTTTCTTCGAGCGCTCGTCGAGGGCGTTGATCAACGGGGGCCACACGAACTTCATCGTGAACCACGCGAGGATCAGGAACACGACCATTTGCGCAAACAGGGTTGCGTTAAGATTCACGGTGTTTCCTTATCTGCTATTCCGGAAATTGAAACGAGGAGGAGCGCGTCGAATGTGAATTCGATTGGCGCTCGTCATCCGTTCCACCCTGCGCCGGCGATCGCTGGCGCAAACCTTCCGAGGAACCTTAGCCTGCGAGCTTCGACAGGAGCGGGTTCGCGAATGCAAACAGCATTGCCACGCCGACACCGATCAGGAACGCCGCATCGATCAGACCAGCCAGCAGGAACATCTTCGTTTGCAGCGGGTTGATCAGCTCGGGCTGACGCGCGCATGCTTCGATGTACTTGCCACCCATCAGACCAATACCGATACAGGCGCCGATCGCACCGAGGCCGATGATGATACCGATACCGATAGCGGTCAGACCTTGGATGTTGGCGATGAAAGCTTGCATGATCACTCCTTTGTGAAAAGACTTGGAACTGGAATTAAAAGAAAAACTAAAAACAAACCTGCTTGATTGTCCGGCTGCTTAGTGCGATTCGTGAGCCTGGCCGAGATACACCAGCGTCAGCATCATGAAAATGAACGCTTGCAGCAAAACAATCAGGATGTGAAAGATCGCCCAGATGCTGCCCGCGAGGATGTGGCCGATGAAGCCCAGCACCGATGCGTCCGCACCGAAACCCCACATGCTGCCGAGCAACGCGATCAGCAGGAACAGCAGTTCGCCTGCATACATGTTGCCGAACAGCCGCATACCGAGCGACACGGTCTTGGCGACATATTCAACGATGTTCAGACCCAGGTTCGGGATCCACAGCAGCGGATGCGCACCGAACGGAGCCGACACGAGTTCATGCACGAAGCCGCCCGCGCCCTTGATCTTGATGCTGTAGTAGATCATCAGCACGAAGACGCCAAGCGCGATGCCGAGCGTGCCGTTCAGGTCGGCCGTCGGTACGATGCGATGATGCGGGATGACTTCCGACAGGCCCAGCAAACCGATCACGCGGCCCGGCAGGTCGACGGGGAGAAAGTCGAGGGAGTTCATCAACGCGACCCAAACGAACACGGTCAGCGCGAGTGGAGCAATGAAGGTACGATTGCCGTGAACGACCGCTTTCGACTGGTCTTCCACCATCTCGACGATCATTTCGATCATGCACTGGAAGCGCCCCGGCACGCCCGGCGTAGCCTTGCGGGCAGCCATGTACAGGATGAGGATCGTAGCGAGACCGCAGAAGATCGACCAGAACAGCGTGTCGAGATTCCAGACGTGAATATCGAAAATCGACGTCTGATGCGCGGTGGAGAAATTCTGCAAGTGGTGCGCAATGTACTCGGACGGATCCAGAGCACGCGAGCCTTCGCTGGTTGCCATATCGTTAGTGCCACCCAAATTGTCGAAAATCGGTCTATCCGCTTCGCCGCAACAATTTATTGCGGGAACGCGCCGGCGCATGTTCTTGTCGAACTGCGCAGGGTCTCACAGCCTATCGCCAGGCCAACGCAATCCAGTACGTTTTCAGCACGAGCAAGTACGTAATGAGCAACGGCACCCAGTGCACGCCGGGGTACCACACGGCAATCGCCACGAACAGCGCGATCGTCGCACCCATCTTGAGTACTTCGCCGACCACCCAACCCATCACGGTGTCGGCACCGCCTCGCCTCAAACGCGCCGCAAACAATGCGCTCGGCACCCAGCCAATCGCTCCGCCCAGAAATGCAGATTGCGCAGCGACGCCCGGCGGCTTCGAGGAAAACAGCCACCACGCCAGCGTTACAACCAAGGACAAGACCACTTGCGCGATCACCACCCGGTAGGGCGTGACCCGCGAGGGTCGGCTTACATCCGGCCCGAACAGCGTTTCCGCTTCGGCCCGCGTAAGCGGAACGATTGTTGTGTCGTCTTGCTGCTCGGCATCCCAATCGTCGGCGGCTACGTGCCGCGTCTCGACAACCGGTGCGGTATTGCGGCGTGCGCTGTGCTTGTCGTGCCCATTGTTCGGCTCCTCCTGACCCGCCATCGCAACCTTCCGCAAAATCCCAATCCGCCCCAATCTTTCCGAAAGCTTTCGGGGATGCCTAGCTAACAAATCCGGGCGATTGTAAGCGATAGTTGCAGGTGATTCAAGGCTTTAGACGCGACAAAAATCTGCGTAAAACGTCGCCTCATCATGTGAAACCGCGCGATTCGACGACGTACGATGACAGTTGTAAGGTCGCTTTTTTGCACCGGTATTTCCGGCCCGAAAAAGGTCCGGCGATGGCGGAATGGCACGGAAACGCCACCCGGGGCGGGCATCGGCCGGGCGGCACGGGCGCCGCCGCACATTCGCGGCGAAGCGGCTGGCGGTTCAGGCGCCGCGCGAAACGCCGGAACCCGCGAAAGATCGCGGCTGGACGGCCGCGCCGGAAGCGTGAAATCCGGCCCGACGCCGACGCATCGAATCCGCCAGTCAGTTGTCATGCCACCACAGTCGACACACTGTGAATGGCCGCACTTATCAACAGCCCGCAACCACCGCAAACGCTGTGCCCTCTTCGCACCACCCGAGCGGCACACCTGTGCCGATCGCATCCACCTCGCTCAGCCGTGGACGAGCAGCCACGCGCCCAATGCCGCGCTCGCAAGCGCGAACGGAATCGAGACGACGTGGAACGGCAGCCACATGCGCGGCTCCTTCGCGAGACGCACCGCGATCAGGTTCGCGAGCGAGCCGATCGCGAAACCGAAGCCGCCGACCGATACGCCGAACGCGAGTGCGCGCCAGTCGCGCGTGAACTCCGACAGCAGGATCGCAGCCGGCACGTTGCTGATCCCCTGCGACAGCACCGCGCCGGCCGCGAATACGCGCAGCGGCGAATCGAGTTGCGCATGCGCAATCGCGTCGTGCACGACCGGCAACGCAGCCGCGCTGCGCAGCACGACGAACATCAGTACGAAAATCAGCAGCAGCAGCCAGTCAATCTTCAGGACTGCGTCACGTTTGACGACGAGCAGCACGATCGCAACGGCAGCCAGCCCCGGCAGTGGATGATGCGCATCGGCAAGCAGCACGAATGCCGCGAACAGCACCGCCGCGATCAGCGCGTGCATGCGTTGTACGGGAATGGCGGCGACGTCGCCGGACAGGTCGAGCGGCTTCGCGCGAAAGGCGCACGCCGTCAGCACGAGCAGCAGCGCCATCAGCGCGAGCGCGAGCGGCCCGAGCGTCGTCACGAAGCGGCCGAACGACACGTCGCTCAATTGCCACAGGAACAGATTCTGGGGATTGCCGAGCGGCGTCGCGACGGACCCCGCGTTGACGGCCAGCGCGACGACGATCACGAGCCGCCGGAACGGCAGCGGCGTCAGCGCACGCAACGACACCATCAACGGCACGACGACGAACAGCGCGACATCGTTGGTGAGCCACATCGACAGCACCGCGGCGAACAGCACGAGCAGCATCGCGAGCCCGCGTTCGGAATGCACGTGATGCACGATGCGATGTGCGAGCCACATCAGGCAGCCGGACAGCTCGAGCGCCTTGGTCAGCATCAGCAGGCCCGCGAGCGTCGCGACCGTCTGCCAGTCGACGCGGCCGGCCAGTGCGGAAAATGGTTGCGGACGCACCCATTGCAGCAGGATCAGGCCCAGCGCGAGCACCGACAGCACGGGCTCCTTCGTCAGCCATCCGAGCCACCGGCGCGGCGCCGGTGCGCCCGTCTCGTCCATCGGCCGCCCGTTACTCTTCGGCCGCGACGTTACCGCGCAACCGCGCGAGAATGCCCTCGAGTGCATCGAGGTTGCCGAAGTCGATCAGGACCTGCCCGCGCCCACGGCGGCCGAGCTTGATCTTCACCGTCGACGCGAGCAGGTCCGACAACTCCTCCTCGAGACGGCGCGTATCGCGGCCGCCGTCGTCCTTCGCACGCGCCTTCACCGCCGGCGCTTCCTTCGTCGTATGTGCGACGAGCTTCTCGGTTTCGCGCACCGACATGCGCTTGTTGACGACCTGATGAGCCAGCGTGATCTGCGTCGCCGCATCGACGGCGAGCAGCGCGCGCGCGTGCCCCATGTCGAGATCCCCGGCCAGCAGCATCGTCTGCACCGGCGTCGCCAGGTTCAGCAGGCGCAGCAGGTTCGACACCGCGCTGCGCGAACGGCCGACCGATTCGGCCGCCTGCTCGTGCGTGAAACCGAACTCGTCGAGCAGGCGCTGGATGCCGTGCGCCTCTTCAAGCGGGTTCAGATCCTCGCGCTGGATGTTCTCGATCAGCGCCATCGCCGCGGCGGCCTGATCGGACACATCCTTCACCAGCACCGGCACTTCGTCGAGGCCGGCCAGGCGCGCCGCACGGAAACGGCGCTCACCCGCGATGATTTCGTATTTGTCTGACGAAATGGGCCGCACCAGGATCGGCTGCATCACGCCCTGCGCGCGAATGCTCGCGGCGAGCTCCTGCAGGCTGCCTTCGTCCATCCGCGTCCGCGGCTGATACTTGCCGGCCTGCAGCTTGCCAAGCGCCAGCGTGTTCGGCGCCCCTTCGATCTTCACCGCCTCGGTGATATCGGCACTGCCGCCGAGCAGCGCTTCGAGGCCACGTCCCAAGCCCTTCTTCTTTGGTACCGCGCTCATGTCTTTCTTCCTCGCTTCGCTCATATCCGGATCACGACACCTCGAACGTGCGAACGCGCTCGATCATCTCGGCGCCGAACTGCAGGTACGCTTGCGCACCGCGCGAGCTGCGGTCGAACACGACGCCCGGCAGCCCGTAACTCGGCGCTTCCGCCAGGCGCACATTGCGCGGAATCACCGCGTCGAACACCTTGTCGCCGAAGTGCGCTTTCAGTTGATCGGAGACTTGCTGCTGCAGCGTGATGCGCGGATCGAACATCACGCGCAGCAAGCCGATGATCTTCAGGTCGCGGTTCATGTTCGCGTGAACCTGCTTGATCGTATTGACGAGATCCGACAATCCTTCCAGCGCGAAGTACTCGCACTGCATCGGAATCACGACGCCATGTGCCGCACACAGCCCGTTCAGCGTCAGCAGCGACAGCGTCGGCGGGCAATCGATCAGCACGAAGTCGTAGTCGTCGCCAACGTGCTCGAGCGCGGCCTTCAGCCGGCGCTCGCGATTGTCGATGTTGATCAGTTCGATCTCGGCACCGGACAGTTCGCGGTTCGCCGGAAGCACGTCATAGGTGACGCCTTCCGGGCGCACGCGCGCCTCGGTCACCGACACGCCGTCAACCAGCACCTCGTACACGGTCGCTTCGCAGGCCGCCTTGTCGATCCCGCTGCCCATCGTCGCGTTGCCCTGCGGGTCGAGGTCGATCAGCAGGACACGTTGCTCATGCGCTGCAAGGCTTGCGGCGAGATTGACCGATGTCGTCGTCTTGCCGACGCCCCCCTTCTGGTTCGCAACGCAGAAGATCTTTGCCATCGTTGGTGTGTTCCTTTACCTTCAAACAAACAGCACGCTCTCGCGCGCCTTCAATTCGCTTCGTCGACGGCCACTTCGATCAGATGCCGTTCGGCATCGAGCATCGGCACCGACAGCCGCATCGTCTGCGTGACGCGGCTGCCTTCCGGCAACCGTGCAATCTCGTCGTCCGGATGGACGCCCTTCATCGCCCAGATCGATCCACCCGGTGCGACCAGATGTCGAGCAAGTTTAACGAAGTCGGATAGATCCGCGAAAGCGCGCGACACAATCATGTCGAATTTTTCCGGCACTTCGACACCCGGCTGAAGCGATTCAACCCGCCCGGTTACCACCGACAGGTTCGCGAGCTTCAGCTCCGCGCGCATCTGGGTCTGGAAAGCAGACTTCTTCTGCACGATATCGTTCAGCGTGACCTGCCAGCCCGGCTCGACAATCGCGAGCACGATACCAGGCAATCCGCCGCCCGAGCCGACATCGAGCACGCGGGCCGATGCGCGGCCGCGCAGATGCGGGACGATGGCAAGCGAATCGAGGATGTGCTGGATCAGCATCTGCTTCGGGTCGCGGATCGCTGTCAGGTTGTAGACCGCGTTCCACTTGCCGAGCAGCGCAACGTAGTCGAGTAGCTGGATGCGCTGGATATCCGTCAGCGCGAGGTCGAGCGCCGTCGTGCCCTCGACGAGCATCTGTTCCAGTACGTCCCGATTAACCGCCGGCGCGCGACGCGCCGTCATTGTTGCGTCGGGACAGCGTCGTCCCCCTGCTCCGTTGCCGCTCCGGCAGTGCCATTGCGACGGCCCAGGCCGCGGCGCTTCAGGTGCACCATCAGCAGCGAGATTGCCGCCGGTGTAACCCCCGAGATGCGCGATGCCTGCCCGATCGTTTCCGGGCGGAACTCGTTCAGCTTCTGGCTCACCTCGAAAGACAGGCCGCGAACTTCACGGTAATCGATACCGTCCGGCAGGCGCGTGTTCTCGTTCGCATCGTTGCGTTCGATTTCCGATGCCTGACGCTCGATATAGCCCTGATACTTGATGCCGATCTCGACCTGCTCCTTGATCTGCTCGAGCAACACCGGATCGTCGGCCAGCGGCTCCGCGGGGCCGCACTCGCCGCCCTTCAGGCCGCACACGCCGTCGTAGCCGATACCCGGCCGGCGCAGCAGCTCGGCGAGGCTGTATTCGTGGTCGATCGCCTTGCCGAGCAGCGCGGTCGCCTCTTCCGGCGGCAACGTCTTCGGCGTTACCCAGGTCGACTTCAAGCGTTCGGTTTCACGTGAAACAGCGTCGCGCTTGCGACTGAATGCGTCCCAACGCACATCGTCGACGAGCCCCAATTCGCGGCCGATCTCGGTGAGGCGCATGTCGGCGTTGTCTTCACGCAGGCTCAGGCGGTACTCGGCACGACTCGTGAACATCCGGTACGGCTCGGCGACGCCGCGCGTCACAAGATCGTCGACCAGCACGCCGAGGTAGGCCTGGTCGCGACGCGGGCACCATGCGCCCTTCTCCTGCACATAGCGGCCCGCGTTCAGGCCAGCCAGCAGGCCTTGCGCAGCCGCTTCTTCGTAGCCGGTCGTGCCGTTGATCTGGCCCGCAAAGAACAGGCCGTTGATCGCCTTCGTCTCGAGCGACGCCTTCAGCGCGCGCGGGTCGAAGTAGTCGTACTCGATCGCATAACCGGGGCGCAGGATATGCGCGTTCTCGAGGCCGCGCATCGAATGCACAAGCTCGAGCTGGACGTCGAACGGCAGGCTCGTCGAGATCCCGTTCGGGTAGAACTCGTTGGTCGTCAGCCCTTCCGGCTCGAGGAAGATCTGGTGCGACTCCTTCGATGCGAACCGGTGAATCTTGTCCTCGATCGACGGGCAATAGCGCGGCCCGACACCTTCGATCACGCCGGTATACATGGGCGAACGGTCGAGGCCGCCGCGAATGATGTCGTGCGTGCGCTCGTTCGTGTGCGTGACCCAGCACGGCAATTGCTGCGGATGCTGCTCCGCACGCCCCAGGAACGAGAAAACGGGGATCGGATCGAGGTCGCCCGGCTGCTCGTCCAGCTTCGAGAAGTCGATCGAGCGGCCGTCGATACGCGGCGGCGTACCGGTTTTCAGGCGGCCCTGCGGCAGCTTCAGCTCCTTCAGGCGCGACGACAGCGACACGGCTGCCGGATCGCCCGCGCGGCCGCCCGTGTAGTTGTTCAGGCCGACGTGGATCTTGCCGTCGAGGAACGTGCCGGCGGTCAGCACCACCGCACGGGCGCGGAAACGGATGCCGATCTGCGTGACGGCGCCCACTACCCGATCGCCTTCGACCATCAGGTCGTCGACGGCCTGCTGGAACAGCCACAGGTTCGGCTGGTTCTCGAGCCGGTGGCGAATCGCGGCCTTGTACAGGATACGGTCGGCCTGTGCACGCGTCGCGCGCACGGCCGGGCCCTTCGACGAATTGAGGATCCGGAACTGGATACCGCTCTCGTCCGTCGCGGCCGCCATTGCGCCGCCCAGCGCGTCGACTTCCTTGACCAGATGGCCCTTGCCAATGCCGCCGATCGACGGATTGCAGCTCATCTGCCCAAGCGTTTCGATGTTGTGGGTCAGCAGCAGTGTCTTCGCGCCCATTCGGGCAGACGCCAGCGCGGCTTCCGTGCCGGCATGGCCGCCACCGACGACGATGACGTCAAATTCTGTGGGAAAAAGCATGGTGGATTCCGTACGCAGGGCTGCGCACGAACCTATCAGAGAAATGTATGGGCCGAATTATAGCGGGTTCGCTTTTCACCCGAATGCCGTCCGAATGGTAGGGTCTGTGTATTTCGTCGTTTTTTCGACGATGGACTGCCAAACCGGCGGAGCCACGCCGATCACAGGCCATGCGTCCCGTCCGCCCGGCGCGCGCAGCGTCGCATCTGTGCAAAGAACCGCTCGCCGGGATCGCCCCCGATGAAACCCCGACAGATCGACGCCTGTGATCGGCACCACAGGCGGGACACGGCACGCTGTGCGCCCAACCTGCACATGCACTTCCCCACAGAATTTCCGACTGCTCGCCCAATACTTATCCCCTGGCGACACCGCTGCACATCAATGATCTGTGGAACGCGCCGTCGCCCGCTACTGCCGAACCACACTCAAGACCACACGCTTCACTGTGGATATCCTCGCCCGTCAACGCCGCACAGTACTTCCGACTGTCCGCCCTGCACTTATCCCCACGAGTGCAGGCCGTCAGCGCATCCCGCCTCCAAACAAAAACGGCGTGTTTCACGTGAAACACGCCGTCCGTTTCTCGCCGTCCACGTCGTCGATCAAGCCGTCTTCTTCGCCAACCCGAGATACGTCTCGATCACGCGCGGATTCTGCGCAAGCTCGGCGGCCACGCCTTCCAGTGCAAACTCGCCCGTCTCCAGCACGTAACCGTAGTCGGAGATTTGCAGCGCGGCCCGCGCGTTTTGCTCGATCAACAATGTCGCCACGCCCGTCCCGCGCAGTGCGCTGATGATATGAAAGATCTCCTTCACGATCAGCGGCGCCAGCCCGAGGCTCGGCTCGTCGAGCATCAACAGGTCGGGCTTGCCCATCAGCGCGCGGCCAACCGCGAGCATCTGCCGCTCGCCGCCGGATAGCGTGCCGGCCGCCTGCTTGCGCCGCTCCTTGAGCCGCGGAAACAGTGCGAACACGTGATCGAGCTGGTCGAGGAAGTTCGCTTCCCCGGCCTGCTTGCGCCGATACGCGCCCAGCACGAGGTTGTCCTCAACCGTCATCGTGCCGAACAGCTCGCGCTTTTCCGGCACGAGACACATCCCGCGCGCAACGCGCTGCTCGATCGGCAACGCACTGACGTCGTGGCCGCGATACACGACCGCGCCCGATGCGTGCCCGTTGACCGGCAAGGCTCCCATGATCGCGTTCAGCAGCGTCGACTTGCCCGCCCCGTTCGGCCCGATCACGCTGACGATCTGCCCCGCGCCTACCCGGATCGCCGCGCCGTGCAGCGCCTCCACCTTTCCGTATCGGACCGCCAGGCCGCGCACTTCGAGAATCGGCATCGTCGTGTCCGTCATCATTCCACTCCGCCCAGATACGCTTCGAGCACGGCCGGGTCCTGCTGCACGTCCTGCGGCAGCCCTTCCGCGATCCGCGTGCCGAATTCCATGACCACCAGCCGGTCGGTCAGATTCATCACGAAATCCATGTCATGTTCCACGAGCAACACGCTCATGCCTTCCGCCTTCAGCCGCCGCAACAAGTCGGCGAGTTGCTGCTTCTCCTGGTAACGCAACCCGGCCGCCGGTTCGTCGAGCAGCAGCAGCGTCGGGTCGCAGCACAACGCACGTGCGATTTCGAGAATCCGCTGCTGGCCGAGCGCAAGGCTGCCCGCCTCGTCGTACATGTGCTTTTCGAGCCCGACGCGCCGGATCTGGCGTGCGGCTTCGGCCAGCAACTGCGCTTCCTCATGCGCATTGAGTCGCGCAATGCTCCGCCAGACGCCAGTGTGGCCACGCAAATGCGCACCGATCGCGACGTTCTCGAGCACCGTCATCGCCGGCAACAGCTTCACGTGCTGGAATGTCCTGCCGATGCCGCGGCGGACGATCTGCCGCGATGTCAGCCCGTCGATGCGCTCGCCTCGGAACGTGATCGTGCCGCCGGTCGGTTTCAGCACCCCTGTCACGAGGTTGAACGTGGTCGACTTGCCCGCGCCGTTGGGGCCGATCAGCCCGATGATCTGCCCTGCTTTCACGTCGAAGCTGACATCGTTGACGGCCACGAGCCCGCCGAACTGCTTGCGTGCGTTGTCGACGACGAGCAGCGCTTCGCCGGCCACAGGCTTCGCGCGCTGCGGCAGCGGATCGGCATGCTCGGGCACGTGCGCACGCGGCCCGCGCGGGAACAGCCGTGCGACGAACGGCCAGACGCCCTGGCGCGCGTACTGCAGAAGCAGCACCATCAGCACGCCGAACACGATGATCTCGAAGTTGCCTTCCGAGCCGAGCAGCTTCGGCAGCAGCGTCTGCAGGTAGTCCTGCAGCACGGTCAGGATCGCCGCGCCGAGCACCGCGCCCCACACGTGCGACACGCCGCCGACCACGGCCATGAACAGGAATTCGATCCCGTGATTCAGCCCGAACGGCGTCGGGTTCACCGCGCGCTGCAGATGGGCATACAGGAAGCCCGACACGGCTGCGAGTACGGCCGCATAGACGAAGATCACGACGCGCATCCACGCGGTGTTCACCCCCATCGCCTCTGCCATCACGCCGCCGCCGCGCAGCGCGCGGATCGCGCGGCCCGGCCGGCTGTTCAGCAGGTTCTGCACCGACACGATCGCGGCCAGCACGACGGCCCAGATCACGAAGTACAGGCTGCGGCCGCTTTCTAGCTCGAGACCGAACAGGTTCAGCGCCGGGATCCCGTTGATCCCGTCGTACTTGCCGAGCAGCTCGAGGTTGCCGAACAGGTAGAACAGCGCGAGGCCCCAGGCGATCGTGCCGAGCGGCAGGAAGTGCCCGGACAGCCGCATCGTGACCGCGCCGAGCACGAGCGCGACGAGCGCCGTCAGCACGACGCCGACGATCAGCGCGAGCCACGGCGACACGCCGTACCGTGTCGTCAGGAACGCGGTCGCATACGCGCCGATACCGACGAACGCAGCCTGCCCGAAGCTCGTCATCCCGCCGACGCCCGTCAGCAGCACGAGCCCGATCGCGACGATCGCATAGAGGCCGATGTAGTTGAGCAGCGTGATCCAGTACTCGGGCACCTGCAGCGCGCCGGGCAGCACCGGCAGCGCGAACAGCACCACGAGAAACACCCAGAAGGTCTTGTTGCGTACCATCGTCTTCATCGTGTCACTCCTCTTCCTCTTCCGCATGCGGCGTCGCGAAGCTCCGCCACAGCAGCACCGGAATGATCAGCGTGAACACGATCACCTCCTTGTAGGCGCTCGCCCAGAACGACGAGTACGATTCGAGCACGCCGACGAGCAGCGAGCCGGCGGCCGCAAGCGGATAGCTGACGAGGCCGCCGATGATCGCGCCGACGAAGCCCTTCAGGCCGATCAGGAAGCCCGAGTCGTAGTAGATCGTCGTGAGCGGGCCGACGAGGATCCCGGACAGCACGCCGAGCCCCGCCGCGAACGTGAACGCGAGCCGCCCGGCCTCGGTCGTGCCGATGCCGACGAGCCGCGCGCCGAGCCGGTTCACCGACGTCGCGCGCAGCGCCTTGCCGGCGATCGTGCGGCCGAAGTACAGGTAGAGCGCACCGATCAGCACGAGCGCCGTGACGACGACCAGAATGCTCTGCACCGACACGGTCATGCTGCCGATCGCGACCGACGCATCCGAGAAGCCGTTGGTGCGCGAGCCCTCCGCGCCGAACATCACGAGCCCGAGGCCGACCATCGCGAAATGAACGGCGACCGACACGATCAGCAGCAGCAGCGTCGTGCCTTCGGCGATCGGCTGGTAGACGAGCCGGTAGACGAACGGCCCCATCGGCACGACGATCGCGAGCGTCAACGCGATCTGCGCGAGCATCGGCATCGGCTGGGCGGCAACGCTGCGCGTGATCGCGAACACCGCGAGCGGCAGCAGGATGTAGCGGCTGCCGAGCGTCGCAAGCGTGCGGCCGAGCTGATGGCGGCGTTCGCGATGCCGAATCAGCCCGCCGACTTCGAGCAGGAAGCACGCGATGCCCATCACGAACAGCAGCCAGCAGGTGGAGGGAAACTTCTGCGCCTGCAACGCCGCCAGCGTCAGCGCACCGTAGGCGACGAATTCGCCCTGGGGAATGAAGATCACCCGCGTGACGGAAAACACCAGTACGAGCGCCAGCGACAGCAATGCATAAATGGCGCCGGTCGTGATGCCGTCTTGCGCGAGGATCGCCGCAATCGAGAGATCCATACGTTTCGTGTATCGAAAATGCTGCGGAGCAACGGAGACGGAAACGGCCGGGGAACACGGACGGCAAGAGCGGCGCCTTGCAGGCGCCCCGCTGCCGGCCCCGGCGGTTCCACGCGGCACCGGCGCGGCCCGTCGGCCCGCGCCCTGCCGACGGCACGCACGGCGCCGTTGCGCCGCGCATGCCGGTTTCACGTGAGACTTACTCGGCCTGCAACTTCCACTTGCCGTCGACGATCTGCACCATCACGCGCGCACGCGTGTCGAAGCCGTTGTGATCGGTCGTCGTCGTGTTGATCACGCCGTGCGACACCGGCAGGTCCTTCACGCTCTCGAGCGACGCGCGCAGCGCTTCGCGGAATGCCTCGGTGCCCGGCTGGCCCTTCTTCAAGGCGTCCGGAATCGCACGCTGCAGCAGCAGCCCCGCATCCCACGCATGGCCGCCGAACGTCGACAGCGAACCTGCGCCGTACGCCTTCTCGTATGCGGCCTTGTACCCGAGCGCCGGCTTCTTCACCGGATTCGAATCGGGCAGCTGATCGGTCACGAGCACCGGGCCCGCCGGCAGGATCTCGCCTTCGCAATCCTTGCCGCACACGCGCAGGAAGTCGTTGTTCGCGACGCCGTGCGTCTGGTACACCTTGCCCTTGTAGCCGCGCTCCTTCAGCGTCTTGGCCGGCAGCGCCGCCGGCGTGCCGGAGCCGGCGATCAGCACCGCATCGGGATTCGAGCCCATCAGCTTCAGCACCTGCCCCATCACCGACGCGTCGGTCCGGTTGAAGCGCTCGTTCGACACGAGCTTCAGGCCGTTCTTCGCGGCCGCCGCGCTGAACGTGTTGTACCAGCTGTCGCCGTATGCGTCGGCGAAGCCGATGAAGCCGACCGTCTTCACGCCGTGCTTCGCCATGTAACCGGCGATCGCGTCGGCCATCAGCTGGTCGTTCTGCGGCACCTTGAACATCCACGCGCGCTTCGCGTCCATCGGCGCGATGATCTGCGCGCTCGCCGCGAGCGAGATCGTCGGCGTCTTGCCCTGCGATACGGGGTCGAGCATCGCGAGCGAGTTCGGCGTGACGGACGAACCGATGATCGCGTCGACGTGATCCTCGTCGATCAGCTTGCGCACGTTCTGCACCGCGCGGCTCGTGTCGGATGCGTCGTCGAGCACGATGTACTGCACGCTCTTGCCCGCGATCTCCTTCGGCAGCAGCGCGATCGTGTTCTTCTCCGGAATCCCGAGCGACGCGGCCGGCCCGGTGGCCGACAGCGTCACGCCGATCTTCACCTGCGCCGACGCCGTCGCCGCCGCGCACGCGAGGCCCACGGCAAGCACGGCCTCCATCCATCGATTCATTTTCATTTACGTTGTCTCCAAACGCTGCCCGAAAAGCCAGGGGTCGCCCGGGCGGCGCCCTGCTCCCCAAACAAGTTAATAATTTAACTATCTCGCCTTGCCACGCCTACGCTCGTTTTCCCGTGACACGCGGCATCCGTGACGGGGCCGGGCCGGCACCCCGCACGCGCGCGCGATCGGCCCGCCGAAACGGTCGTTCGACCGCCACGATGTGCAGCGGCGGTGTCGTCAGGATGAAGGAAGCGAAGAAACGCGGGAGCGCGCGAGCAATCGATGCGCGCACAACGATGATCGGCATGTCCGCCGATCCGGCCGGGCGCGACCCGAACCGCAAGCGGAACAGGATCGGCTGGCCGGTGGCTCATGCGACCGCACATCCGGCCGCGATTGCCGATACGGGTGCGGACGCAACGACCGGCAAGGACGCCCGGGCGCGCATACGGGCCGCAGGACGGCCCGGGAAAGCCGCGGGGACCATGGGCCCAGCCCACGACGAACGAGCGGCGCCAGCCGCCCTTCCTGCCCTGATCCATCGCCCTGCGCGTCTCATCCAACCGCACTCCCTCTTCTGCATTCTGCTTCCAGGAGAACTGCCGCCCGATTTTCCCGACCGCCCGGTCGGCGAAAGCCAAGTGTAACGGAGGCGTTTCGGACCCGCCAACCGGGTAAGCCCGAACGGCCGGCGCACGCGTGCACGCCGTTGCGGGCGGATACGACAAGGGGAAAACAGGAGGTGCGACGATGCGCGGAAATGGCGCGGCAAAAGCGCGGTGCGAACGCAGGCGCGGAACACGGAAACGGCGCAGGTCGATGCACCACGGGTGAAAATCCGTGCACAAAAATGAAAAAGCGCTGTTGGATTCCGTCCAACAGCGCTTTGGGGTCCGGGCACTTTGTGCCTCGATTGTCTCCTCGTTCTCCACCTGCAAATTCGTTTCGCGGTGCATCAGAACTGGGACGAAGATTAAAGGACCTTTCAAATCGCGACAACTTAGCATTTACCCCTATGGTGCATCGCCGCACGAAAATGGGGCGCCAGCCAGCCGCGCGGCGCCGTGTCGAGCCGGTTGCGACACCCTTCAGGAGCACGCCGGATGGTGCTTCGCATCAACGCGCGGCGGCCTGTGCGGCACGCACTCAGGAGGCCCTGAGCGGCTTGATCCGCGCGACCATTTCGCCGACGATGCCGCGCCGGAACGCGAGCACGCACGCGATGAAGATCAGCCCCGTGACGATCGTCGCCGATTCGCCCAGCGAGTGGAACCACGCGATGCCCGTCGTCGACGCGAGCCATTCGCCGATGTCGCCGAGCCGGTCTTCCAGCGCGACGATCAGCGCCGCGCCCAGCAGCGGCCCGAACAGCGTCCCCATCCCGCCGACAAGCGTCATCAGCACGACGAGGCCCGACATCGTCCAGTACGCGTCCGAGAGCGTCTCGAAGCCCAGCACGAGCACCTTCAGCGAGCCGGCCAGCCCCGCGAGCCCGGCCGACAGGATGAACGCGAGCAGCTTGAAGCGGTCGGTGTCGTAGCCGAGCGAGATCGCGCGCGCCTCGTTCTCCTTGATCGCGACGAGCACCTGGCCGAACGGCGAATGCACGACCCGCACGATGAACGCGCACGCGGCGACGACGACCGCCAGCACCACGTAGTACAGCGCGACGTCGTCCGACAGGTCGAGCAGCCCGAACAGATGGCCGCGCGGCACGCCCTGCAGGCCGTCCTCGCCGTGCGTGAACGGCGCCTGCAGGTAGATGAAGTAGACCATCTGCGCGAACGCGAGCGTGATCATCGCGAAGTAGATGCCCTGCCGGCGGATCGCGAACAGCCCGACCACGAGCCCGAGCAGCGTCGCCGCGACGGTGCCCGCCAGCACGCCGAGCTCCGGCGTGAAACCGAGCGTCTGCAGCGAATAGCCGGTCGCATAGCCGGCCGTCGCGAGAAACATCGCATGGCCGAACGACAGCAGCCCCGTATAGCCGATCAGCAGGTTGAACGCGGCCGCGAACAGCGCGAACGCGAGCACCTTCATCACGAACACCGGATACGCGCCGATGAACGGCGCGGCGAGCAGCGCGGCGAGCAGCACGCCGTAGAGCACTTTTCTCTGCATCATTTTTCCTTGCCGAAGAGGCCCGCCGGGCGGAACAGCAGCACGATCGCCATGATCACGAACACGACGGTGGCCGACGCTTCGGGATAGAACACCCGCGTGAAGCCCTCGATCACGCCGAGCAGCAGGCCCGTGACGATCGAGCCGAGGATCGAGCCCATCCCGCCGATCACGACCACCGCGAACACGGTGATGATCATCGGCTGGCCCATCAGCGGCGACACCTGGATCACCGGCGCGGCCAGCACGCCCGCGAACGCGGCGAGCGCGACGCCGAAGCCGTAGGTGAGCGTGATCATCATCGGTACGTTCACGCCGAACGCCTCGACGAGCTTCGGGTTCTCGGTGCCGGCGCGCAGGTACGCGCCCAGGCGCGTCTTTTCGATCACGAACCACGTCGCGAGGCATACCGCGAGCGACGCCACCACCACCCATGCGCGGTAGTTCGGCAGGAACATGAAGCCGAGATTGGTCGCGCCGGAAAGCTGCGACGGAACGTCGTACGGCTGGCCGGACGAGCCGTAGATCGACCGGAACACGCCTTCGACGACCAGCGTGAGGCCGAACGTCAGCAGTAGCCCGTACAGGTGATCGAGCTTGTACAGCCAGCGCAGCATCGAGCGCTCGATCACGATCCCGAACGCGCCGACGACCAGCGGCGCCAGCACGAGCATCGCCCAGTAAGGCAGCCCGAAATACGACAGCCCCATCCACGCGAGCATCGCACCCAGCATGAACAGCGCGCCGTGCGCGAAGTTGATCACGTTGAGCAGCCCGAAGATCACCGCGAGCCCGAGGCTCAGGATCGCGTAGAACGAGCCGTTGACGAGCCCGAGCAGCAACTGGCTCAGCATCGCCGGCAACGGAATGCCAAAGATTTCCATCGACTTAGCCGTCAGAATGAGTTTCGTTGCGCATGCAACCTTATGGCATTGCGTACGCGGGCGGCGCAGCGGGCGCTTCGCTGCCGCCTGACGGCGCGCCGTTCGCGCGCCGCCAAACCGCGCTTACTTCCAAAGCGCGCAGCGCGATTCCTGCTTGGTCGCGAACGCCTGCTCCCCCGGAATCGTCGCGAGCACCTTGTAGTAGTCCCACGGCTCCTTCGATTCCGACGGCTTCTTCACTTCCATCAGGTACATGTCGTGGATCATGCTGCCGTCCGTGCGGATGTAGCCCTTCGCGTAGAAGTCGTTGATGCGGATCTTCTTCAGCTCGGCCATCACCTTGTCGGAATCGGTCGTGCCGGCGGCCTGCACCGCCTTCAGGTAGGTCGTCACCGACGAGTAATCGGCCGCCTGCAGGCTCGACGGCATCTTCTTCATCTTGCCGAAGTAGCGCTGCGCCCACTGGCGCGACGCCGAATCGCGGTTCCAGTACCAGCTGTCGGTCAGCACGAGGCCCTGCGTCGTCTCGAGGCCGAGGCTGTGCACGTCGTCGATGAACATCAGCAGCGCGGCGAGCTTCATCGTCTTCGTGATGCCGAACTCCTTCGCGGCCTTGATCGAGTTGATCGTATCGCCGCCGGCGTTCGCGAGGCCCAGGATCTGCGCCTTCGACGACTGCGCCTGCAACAGGAACGACGAGAAATCCGACGCGGACAACGGGTGGCGCACCGTGCCGAGCACCTGGCCGCCGTTCGCCTTCACGACATCCGACGTGTTCTTCTCGAGCGCCTTGCCGAACGCGTAGTCGGCGGTCAGGAAGAACCACGTCTTGCCGCCCTGCTTCACCACCGCCGAACCGGTGCCCTTCGCGAGCGCCATCGTGTCGTACGCGTAATGCACGGTGTACGGCGTGCACTGCTCGTTGGTCAGTGTGTCGGCGCCCGCGCCGATGTTGATGTAGACCTTCTTCTTCTCGGCCGCGACCTGGTTCATCGACAGCGCGGTGGCCGAGTTGGTGCCGCCGACCAGCAGGTCGAGCCCGCCGCGATCCATCCATTCACGCGCCTTCGACGCCGCGATGTCGGCCTTGTTCTGGTGATCGGCATAGACGACCTCGATCGGCTTGCCGAGCACCTTGCCGCCGAAGTCGGCAACCGCCATGCGGATCGCCTCGAGGCCGCCCTGCCCGTCGATGTCCGCGTAAAGCCCCGACATGTCGGTGATGAAACCGATCTTCACGGTATCCGCGGCCTGCGCGGCGCCGGCGGCAAACGCGGCGGTCGCGAGCGCGAGACAGGCGTGCGCGAGGGTCTTCATTTTCATTGACGTCTCCTGTTGTTCTGATGCGTTGTGGTTATTCGAGGGCCGCCACGGCTAGCGGCAAGGGATACGGAGCGGCGTCACACCCCGAGCAGGTCGTGCAGCGTCGGCATCTTCCCTTCCAGTTCGGATGCCTGGAAATGCTCGACGATGCTGCCGTGCTCCATCACGTAGAAGCGGTCGGCGAGCGGCGCGGCGAAGCGGAAATTCTGTTCGACCATCACGATCGTGTAGCCGCGCGCCTTCAGCGCGACGATCATCCGCGCGAGCGCCTGCACGATCACCGGCGCGAGGCCTTCGGAGATCTCGTCGAGCAGCAGCAGGTTCGCGCCGGTGCGCAGGATCCGCGCGACCGCGAGCATCTGCTGCTCGCCGCCGGACAGCCGTGTGCCCTGGCTCTGCCGGCGCGACGCGAGGTTCGGGAACATCGCGTAGATCTCGTCGAGCGACATCGCGTGCTCGCGCGGCCCGATCGGCGGCGGCAGCATCAGGTTTTCCTCGCACGACAGGCTCGAGAAGATGCCGCGCTCCTCCGGGCAGTAGCCGACGCCGAAATGCGCGATGCGGTGCGTCGCGAGGCCGATCGTTTCGTTGCCCGCGACCTTGATCGACCCGCTGCGGCGGCCCGTGAGGCCCATGATCGCGCGCAGCGTCGTGGTGCGGCCCGCGCCGTTGCGGCCGAGCAGCGTGACGACCTCGCCGCGATGCACGGTCAGGTCGACGCCGTGCAATATGTGGGATTCTCCGTACCAGGCCTCCAGGCCCGTGATCTCCAGCGCGGGCGTACCGCTTTCGACGCCGCTCAATTCGCGTTCCTCCCGTTCGCTGTGCTTCATGCGTGCGCCCCCGCGAGCGCCGCATCGGCGCTGCCCATGTAGGCCTCGATGACGAGCGGATTCTTCGACACCTCCGCATACGAGCCTTCGGCCAGCACCTCGCCGCGCTGCAGGACGGTGATCGTGTCGGAGATGCCCGCGATCACGTTCATGTTGTGCTCGACCATCAGGATCGTGCGGCCGCTCGCGACCTTCTTGATCAGCGCGGTCACGCGGTCGACGTCCTCGTGGCCCATCCCCTGCGTGGGCTCGTCGAGCAGCATCAGTTCGGGTTCCATCGCGAGCGTGGTCGCGATCTCCAGCGCGCGCTTGCGGCCGTATGCAAGCTCGACGGTCGGCACGTGCGCGAAATCGGTGAGACCGACCTGCGTGAGGAGATCCATCGCGCGATCGTCGAGCCGCTTCAGCGTGCGTTCGCTGCGCCAGAAATGGAATTCGGTGCCGAGTGCGCGCTGCAGGCCGATGCGCACGTTCTGCAGCGCGGTCAGGTGCGGGAACACGGCCGAGATCTGGAACGAACGGATGATGCCGCGCCGCGCGACCTGCGCGGGCCGCTCGTCGGTGATGTCGATGCCGTTGAAGACGATCTGCCCGGCCGTCGGCGTCAGGAACTTGGTGAGGAGGTTGAAGCAGGTCGTCTTGCCCGCGCCGTTGGGCCCGATCAGCGCATGGATCGCACCGCGACGCACCCGCAGGTTCACGCCGTTGACGGCCGTGAAGCCCCTGAACTCCTTGGTCAGTCCGCGTGTTTCGAGAATCGTGTCGCCGAGAATCATGTTCCCTTCCGTACGAAGTCAGGCGAAGCACCGGGAAGATTCGCGCAAGCGGCCGCGAAACAGGTCAGCGGATGAGCGGGCTGCCCCGGGGCGCCGTGTCACGCCCCGAGGGTGGTCTCCCGCGCCGACGCGTATGCACGCTGCGCCACATTGTCTCGCCGTTGGTGCAGTGCAATCATCGGGATTTGCACTTATAGGGCTGTCCGCCATGCCGCATGCGGCTGTGCACGATTTTTCGCCCTGTCTTTCGACGCGTGCGTCATCGCCCTTCGCCCCTTCACGCGGGCCCGCGGGCACGCAACGAAAAAGCCGCGCGGAGGCACGGCCTGCGGCAATCCTGCCCGTCGAACCGATGCCATCGGCACGGTCGATACGAAGGCAGCATGTTTGTTTCGCATAGCGAATCAGCGGGCATCATCATGACGGGCCGCTGGCGCGCATGTCGGCGTTCCGTCACGGGGCCGTCACTGCCTCCGGTCGCACCGGCGCCGCATCGCGTGCCGCGCGGCGATCGGCGCGGATCATGTCGCTCGCGCGCTCGGCGATCATCAGCGTCGGCGAATTGGTGTTGCCCGACGTAATGAACGGCATCACCGATGCATCGACGATCCGCAGCCCCGCGAGGCCGCGTACGCGCAGCCGGCTGTCGACCACCGCGCGGTCGTCGTCGGCGCGCCCCATCCGGCAGGTGCCGACCGGATGGAAGATCGTCGTGCCGACGGCGCCGGCCGCCTCCATCAGCTCGGCCTCGCTCCGGTACCGCGCGCCCGGCAGGATTTCCTCGGGGCGATAGCGCGCGAGCGCCGGCGCGGAGGCGATCCGGCGCGTGAGGCGCAGTGCGTTCGCGGCGACGTGGCGATCGTGATCGGTCGACAGGTAGTTCGGCGCGATCACGGGCGCGCTGCCCGGGTCGGCGCTCGCGATGTGCACGCTACCGCGCGACGTCGGCCGCAGGTGGCACACGGATGCCGTAAACGCGTTGAAGCTGTGCAGCGGCTCGCCGAATCGGTCGAGCGACAGCGGCTGCACGTGGTATTCGAGATCGGGGCGCGTGAGCGCCGGATCGTCCGGATCGGATTTCGCGAACGCGCCGAGTTGCGACGGCGCCATCGACATCGGCCCGCGCTGCAGCAGCGCATATTCGGCGCCGATCATCAGCTTGCCCCACCAGTGCGCGGACAGCGTGTTGAGCGTGCGCACGCCTTCGACGCGAAACGCCATGCGCAACTGCAGGTGATCCTGCAGGTTTTCGCCGACGCCCGGCAGATCCTGCACGACGTCGATGCCGAGCGCCTGCAGCCGCCGGCCGTCGCCGACGCCCGACAGTTCGAGCAGTTGCGGCGAATTCACGGCGCCTGACGTCAGCAGCACTTCCGAGCGCGCCCGCGCGACGTAGTCGGTGCCGTCGCCGCGATACTCGACGCCGGCCGCGCGCCGCCCGTCGAAGATCACGCGCCGGGCCTGCGCGCCGGTGATCACGGTCAGGTTCGGGCGCGCCATCGCGGGCCGCAGGAACGCCTTCGAGGTATTCCAGCGCACGCCGCGTTTCTGGTTGACTTCGAAATAGCCGACCCCGGCGTTGTCGCCGCGGTTGAAATCGTCGGTTGCCGGGATGCCGGTTTGTTGCGCGGCCTGGGCGAACGAATCGAGGATTTCCCAGCTCAGCCGCTGTTTCTCGACCCGCCAGAAGCCGCCTGCGCCATGCGCGTCGCTTGCGCCGGCGTGATGATCCTCGCTGCGTTTGAAGATCGGCAGTACGCTGTCCCATGACCAGCCGGCATCGCCGGTTTCCTGCGCCCAGCTGTCGTAATCCTCTCGCTGGCCGCGCATGTAGATCATGCCGTTGATGGACGAGCAGCCGCCGAGCACGCGCCCGCGCGGATACGACAGCGCCCGGCCGTTGAGCCCTGCTTCGGGCTGCGTCTTGTACAGCCAGTCGGTGCGCGGGTTGCCGATGCAATACAGATAGCCGACCGGGATATGGATCCAGTGATAGTCGTCCTTGCCGCCTGCCTCCAGCAGCAGCACGCGGATGTCGGGATCCTCGGTCAGGCGGTTCGCGAGTACGCAACCCGCGGTGCCTGCGCCGACGATTACGTAGTCGAATTCGACTTCCAGCGTTCGTTCTGTTGTCATTTTGTGTCTCCTGTCGACCCGCGTTAGCGCTTTAGCGCTTACGCGGGTCCCATGGCGTGGCTGGATGGAGTTGGCGCTTCAGCGCCTACTCCATCCCCACGGCGGTCGATCCGCGTTAGTGCTTCAGCGCTTACGCGCGCCGCATGGCGTCGCGGGATGAAGCTGGCGCTTCAGCACCTACTCCATCCCCACGGCAGCCAACCCACGTCAGCACCTCCGCACTACCCCGCCCCCACTGCACGCCTGAATTGGAGCCAACCCTTCAGCCCCACACCCATCCGATACAACTCTCGTCCTTATGCACCGCACAGCGCGATACCACGCGTCCTTTCCAGCATAGTGCGTCGCGAGCCGCGCTTGCGACACCGCACGCCACGACCCGACGAAGCGTACTCCGGCTGCCGGGCGCCGATCCAATGAGTTATGCTGAACTGCGTTATAAGCCGCGCTCATATCACGACGATGGATCTCACCCTGCTCCGAGCGTTCGCGACGGTCGCGCGCGAAGGCAACCTGACGCGCGCCGCAGCGCAATTGCACCTGACGCAGCCGGCCGTCAGCCTGCAGATCAAGCATCTGCAGGAAACCCTGGGCGTGGCGCTGTTCACCCGCACGTCGCGCGGGCTCGCGCTCACGCGCGACGGCCAGACGCTGCTGCCGCATGCGGAGCGCGCGCTCGCCGCGGCCGCCGACGTGCAGCGCGCCGCTGCTGCGCTGCGGCACGAGGTGCGCGGCCGGCTGCGGATCGGCACGATCCTGGATCCCGGCTTCCTGCGGCTCGGCGGCTTCCTGCGCGCGCTCGTCGAGACCCATCCGCAGATCGAGACGGCGCTGCGGCACGGGATGTCGGGCTGGGTGATCGAACAGGTGCGCGCGCAGACGCTCGACGTCGGCTACTACATCGGCCGGCCGGGCGAACACGATCCGCTCGACGGCGCGCAGTTCCAGACCGTCACCCTCACGCATTTCCAGTATCGCGTGCTCGCGCCGGCCGGCTGGAAGGAGCGCGTGCATCGCGCGCACGACTGGCGGGCGCTCGCGGCGCTGCCGTGGATCTGGACGCCGCCGGCGTCCGCGCACCACCGGCTGTTGTCGCGGCGCTTCGCGAACGCCGGCGCGCAGCCGGTGAAGGTGGCCGAGGTCGACCAGGAGCAGTCGATGCTCGATCTCGTCAAATCGGGCATCGGGCTGACGCTCGCGCGCGACGCGATCGCGCTGGCCGAAGCGCACGCGCATGCGCTGACGATCGTCGAGCACGTGACGGTGCCGACCGAGCTGACGTTCGTCACGCTCGCCGAGCGGCGCGACGAACCGGCGATCGCGGCCGCGCTGCGGCTGATCGAAGCCCAGTGGGCGATATGAGCGATGCTGATGATGGCCGGCCGGGCCCGCGCGCGTCATCTCGCCGCGCCCCCGGCCCGCCGTCACGCCACCATCCCCGCGTTTTTGCTAGATTGTGCGTTCGCACACCGCGAGACCCCGATCGAAGGAGACCCGCATGGCCCGCAACATCGAGATCAAAGCCCGCGCCCGTGAATTCGACTTGCTCCGCGAACAGGCGGCCAGGCTCGCGACCGAAGCGCCGCTGTTCTACCGCCAGCAGGATTTCTTCTACGACGTGCCGCGCGGTCGGCTGAAGCTGCGCCGCTTCGAGGACGGCACGCCGGCCGAGCTGATCTTCTACCAGCGCGACGACCGCGACGGCCCGAAGGCGTCGTACTACACGCGCAGCCCGGTGACGAACCCCGACGCGATGCATGCGCTGCTCGCCACCGCGCTGACCACGCGCGGGATCGTGACGAAGGAACGGCACGTGTATCTCGCGGGCCGCACGCGCATCCACCTCGACCGCGTCGACGGCCTCGGCGATTTCATCGAACTGGAAGTCCTGCTCGGCCCCGATGACGACGAAGCCGGCGGCGAAGCCGAAGCACACGACGTATTCGCGAAGCTCGGCGTGTCGCCGGACGATCTCGTCGCGGTCGCGTATGTCGACCTGCTGAACGCCGACACGCAGCACGAATCCGCGTGATCCGGCGTTGAACCCGGCGGCGCAGGACGCACCGCCGCGGCCGGTTCCCTGCGGCAACGGGCGCGCGCCGGTCCGCCCGCCGCGTCAGGCGGCGCCGGGCGCCAGGTGCGCGAGCGGCAGCGCGCCGTTGCGCTTGAAGGTCGTCAGCACGATGTTCGAGCGCACGCTGTCCACGCCCGGCACACGCATCAGCTTCTTCATCACGAACTGCGACAGCGCATTCAGGTCGGGCGCGACGATCCGCAGCAGGTAGTCGGCATCGCCCACCACCGCGTGGCATTCGAGCACTTCGGGCAGCACGTCGATCTGCTGCTGGAACTGCTCGATGATCGAATCGCCGTGGTGCTTGAGCTTCAGGCTCGTGAACGCGGTCACGCCGAGCCCGAGCCTTTCGGGCCGCAGCATCACACGGTAGCCCTCGATCACGCCGGCCGCCTCGAGCCGCTGCAGCCGCCGGCCGATCTGCGAAGGCGACAGCGGCACCTCCTCGCCGAGCTGCTGATGCGTCGCGCGACCGGAGCGCTGCAGCACGTCCAGCAGCGCGAGATCGAAGTGATCGAGTTCCACCATGAGAATTCTCCGCATTGATTCGTGATTTGATGCGCGATTATCGCATCAACAAGCCAAAACGCGCCAATATTGCGCCCTTTCCGCGCTCCACCCGCTCTACACTTGCATGGTTCCCAACCACAGCATGCAGAGCCTGATCATGTCCACCGTCGTCACCGCGAAACTGCAGGAGCAGTTCGACGCGGGCCTCGAAACCCGCGCGGATTTCACCATCGACCAGCCGCTCGCGCTTTACGGCCAGGTCGATCACGCGGTGTGGAAGCAGCTCTATGCACGCCAGTCGGCGCTGTTGCGCGGGCGCGCCTGCGACGCGTTCGTCGCGGGGCTCGGGAAGATCGACCTGCCGGCTGATCGCGTGCCGTCGTTCGCCGACGTGAACCGCCAGCTCGAGCCGGCGACGGGCTGGGAAATCGTCGCGGTGCCGGGCCTCGTGCCGGACCGCGTGTTCTTCGAACACCTCGCGAACCGGCGCTTTCCGGTCACCTGGTGGATGCGCCGCCCCGACCAGCTCGACTACCTGCAGGAGCCCGACTGCTTCCACGACCTGTTCGGCCACGTCCCGCTGCTGATCGACCCCGTATTCGCCGACTACATGCAGGCGTACGGCCGCACGGCGCTGGCGGTCGCGGATGACGAAGCCGCATTGGCGCGGCTCGCGCGACTCTACTGGTACACGGTCGAATTCGGCCTGATCCGCGACCCGCGCGGCGCCAACGGGCTGTCGATCTACGGCGCCGGGATCGTGTCCAGCAAGGGCGAAAGCCTGTACAGCCTCGAAAGCGCGGCGCCGAACCGGCTCGGCTTCGACCTCGAACGCGTGATGCGCACGAAGTACCGGATCGACACGTTCCAGAAAACCTACTTCGTGATCGACGATTTCGCGCAGCTGTTCGCGCTCGCCGGCGTCGACGGCCGCGCACTGGCCGACCGGCTGGCGTCGCTGCCCGAATTCGCGGCCGGCACGGTGCTCGGCACCGATCGCGTGCTGCACCGCGGCACGGGAGCAGGCTGGCCCGACGACGCCGACGTGTGACACCCGCGCGGCAACGCGCGTCGGCCAGCTGCCGGCTGCCGGCTGGCCGTCCCCGGATGGCCGTTCCACAACTATGAAACAATGACCGGTGCCGGCTGCGCCGCGCGGCGCAGTCGCGCGCGGGCGCCGTTACCGAACGAGAGGTGCAAGATGATCCACAAGCTCACATCAGAAGAACGCAAGACCCGGCTCGAAGGCCTGCCGCTCTGGACGGCCGTGCCGGGCCGCGACGCAATCCAGCGCAGCCTGCGCTTCGCCGATTTCAACGAAGCGTTCGGCTTCATGACGCGCGTTGCGATCAAGGCGCAGGAAATGGACCACCATCCGGAATGGTTCAACGTGTACAACCGCGTCGACGTCACACTGTCGACCCACGATGCCGACGGCCTGACCGAACGCGACATCGAACTGGCCCTGTTCATCGACCGTGCCGGCGCGCACGCGCGACCGGCCGCCTGAGTCGTTCCTCTACCGCCGCGCGTCTTTCGACGCGCGGCGCGTCAACTTTTCATTTCGATGAACGTTTTCTAGGATGTACTTAGCGAAAGCCTTCAGCTTTCCAAGCCATCCTTAAGGCGCACGTAAGTCTCGTATGCTTTCCGTGCCTTGGGGTCCAAACCTTCCAGTTGCAGCGCGCTTTGGCGCTGTACAATCAGCAGCGCATACGGCTTGGAAAGCGCGCTGGCCTCTTCGCAGAGTTTGAGTTCGTCGCCGCTCGACGGCGAGCGGGCGCGCCAGAAATTGATCGCGGCTTCTAAGTCGTTGATCGAAATATCGGACATGATTGGATTTAATCGTTCGCTGGCCGCCATGCTTGATGTCAGGTGTTGCGGCGCCCCTGTGGAAACGGCGTCGTGCTGTCCGCGTGCCTGAACCGCCAACCCATTGTACTTGAGCGAACTTCATGCGACTCCTTCTGATCGAAGACGACCGCCCCATCGCACGCGGTATCCAGAGCAGCCTCGAGCAGGCTGGCTTCACCGTCGACATGGTGCATGACGGCATTTTTGCCGAACAGGCGCTGGCACAGAACCGCCACGAACTCGTGATCCTCGACCTCGGCCTGCCGGGCATCGACGGGATGACGCTGCTCACGCGTTTCCGCCAGACCAACCGCCACACGCCCGTCATCGTGCTGACCGCACGCGACGAGCTGAACGACCGCATCCAGGGCCTGAACTCGGGCGCCGACGACTACATGCTCAAGCCGTTCGAACCGGCCGAGCTCGAAGCGCGCATCCGCGCGGTGATGCGCCGCAGCGGCCCGCACAGCGACATGCCGCGTCCGGAAGTGTCACTCGGCGGCGTCCGCCTGTCGGGCGTCGACCGCCGCATCTTCAACGACGACAAGCCGCTCGAACTGTCGCCGCGCGAGTTCGCGGTGCTCGAGATGCTGCTGCTGCGTCATGGCCGCGTCGTCAGCAAGGCCCAGCTGCAGGATCACCTCACGCACTTCGGTGGCGATCTCGGCGACACCGCGATCGAAGTCTACGTGCACCGGGTGCGCAAGAAACTCGAGCAGTGCCGTGTCGAGATCGTCACGGTGCGCGGTTTCGGCTACCTGCTGCAGGAAATCCGCCAGACGGCAAGCGTTTGAGCGGCGCCACGCGCGGGCGGCTGTCTGCCGCCCGCGCGGGCGCGCTGCTCCGTATCGCTGCCCGGCATACGACCGCGCCGCTCCCCGTGAGCGGCGCTTATCCATTTGCCCGTCGAAATGTCTCCTGATCCGGCTGTCACCACCAGCCTGCGCCGCTCGCTGCTCCGGCGCCTGGCCGCACCGCTGTCGATGCTCGCGCTGATGAGTGGCCTGATCGCCTACTGGCTCGCGTGGCAATACACGCAGCACGTGATCGACCGCTCGCTCGCCGATCTCGCGACCGCCATCTCGAAACAGATCCAGATCGCCGGCCCCGACGCGCCGTTCACGGTGCCGCCGCTCGCGCAGGCCATGTTCTCCGATCCCGCCGAAGCGCTGATCTACCGGATCAGCGACGGCGAACAGGAACTCGCCGGCGATCCGAAGCTGCCGCTGCAGGGCATCAACGTACGCCGCATGCATCACGCGTACGTGTTCGAGGCCGAGTACGACAACCGGGCGGTACGGGTCGCGCAGGTGCGCGTCGACGACGTCGACGGCGGCAAGCCGATGGTCGTCGAAGTCGCGCAGCCGGTGCGGCACCGCTACCGGATCGCGGCCGAATTCCTCGTTGCGATCATGATGCCGCTGCTGCTGCTGCTGCTCGCCGGATGGGGCATCGTGTGGCGAGTCGTGAACCAGCAGCTCGGCCCGCTCACGCATCTGGCCGATTCGCTGAACCGGCAGACCCACATGTCGCTGGAGCCGGTCGACGAAACCGAGGTGCCGCTGGAGATCCGGCCGCTGACGAGCGCGATGAACGCCCTGCTCGGCCGCCTGAAGACCGCGCTCGACGCGCAGCGCAAGTTCATCGCCGATGCCGCGCACCAGTTGCGCACGCCGCTCACGGCCGTGAAGCTGCACGCCGAGCAGGCGGCCGTCGCGCGCGACCCGCACCAGACCTTCACTGCCGTGCGCGAATTGCGCGCGGCCGCCGACCGCGCGGTGCGGCTGTCGAACCAGTTGCTGTCGCTCGCCCGGGCAGAACCGGGCGAACAGGCCGCGCGCTTCGTCGACGTCGACCTCGCCGCGATGGCGTTCGAGACGGGCGCCGAATGGGTGCCCCGCGCCCTCGCCTTCCATGTCGACCTCGGCTTCCAGCGCAGCGACGACCCGGGCGACGACGAGAAACTGACCGTGCGCGGCAACCCCGTGCTGCTGCGCGAGGTGATCGCCAACCTGCTCGACAATGCGCTGAAATACGTGCCGCTTGCGCGGCCGGACGGCGCGCGGATCACGGTGAACGTCGCGCGCGGCGCGCTCGAGAACGGCCAGCCGGCCGCCGAGATCGTCGTCGAGGACAACGGCCCCGGCGTTCCCGCCAACCAGCAGGCCGACCTGTTCAAGCGCTTCTTCCGCGGCGACGCGCAAAGCGGCAACGGCGTCGAGACGGGCGCGGGGCTCGGCCTCGCGATCGTGCACGACATCATCGCGATGCACGGCGGCACGGTGTCGTACGAGGATGCGCCGGAAGGCGGTTCCCGCTTCGTGGTGAGGGTGCCGCTGACGGCAGGCACGCAGCAGAAGCCGGCCAGCGAGGCGCCGGCCACCGCGTCGACGCATTGAGCGATTCGCGGCGGCCGGCCGGTCAGGCCGCGCGCCGGATCACGAAGGAGAAAGGACGGCCGCGCGACGCGGCTGCCCTGCGCAGAAACCACAACGGCGGCGCATCGCGCGCCGCCGCCTGCCTTACTTCCTGTTTTTCTTGTCCTTCGATCGGGACTCGGGCTTGTCTTCCTTCCGGTCCTTCTTCTTTTTCTTCTTCTTGCTCTCGCCGGACGTCGCGAGCAGCGTGCCGCGGCACGACGACGCACCGCAATGGCACGCGTATTCGCGCTTGAGCGACTTGGTCAGCTTCGCATCGATCACGAGGCCGTAGTCGTAGAACAGCTCCTCGTCCGTCCCGATGTCGCGCAGCGCGTGGATGAACACGCGGCCCTTGACCTCCTCGGCTTCGCAGTTCGGCGCGCACGAATGGTTGATCCAGCGCGCGCTGTTGCCGTCGATCTTGCCGTCGATCACGCCGCCTTCGTCGAGTGCGAAGTAGAACGTATGGTTCGGCTCGCTCGGGTCGTGCGGATGACGGCGCAGCGCTTCCTTCCACGAGATTCGTTCGCCCTTGTATTCCACTACGCGCTCGCCGGCCTTGATCGGCTCCACGGCGAACACGCCCTTGCCGTGTACTCCCGAGCGGCGCACCGCGATCCTGCGTGAACTCATCGAACGAATCCTTGTGAAGACGACTTGAATCAAAACGGCCGCGATCGCGGCCTGGCGTCGCGCAAAACGAAAACGCGGCACCGGACGGTGCCGCGTCGGGGCATGCGGCGAATCACCCGCATCCTACACGTTCACGATTGCTTCGTTCAACATCATGCGCAATATTGCGCGCCGGGCGTTCAGCGCTGGCCGAACGCGACGTCGCCGAACAACGCCTTGTGCTCGCGCGGCTGCGAGCGCCAGTATTGAGGCGGCGCCGTCACCTGCGCGCCGAGCTCGGCCGCCGCATGCCACGGCCAGCGCGGGTCGTACAGCATCGCGCGCGCCATCGCGACGAAATCGGCGTCGCCGGACTCGATGAGCCGGTTCGCATGCGCGGGATCGCTGATCAGCCCGACCGCGATCGTCGGCATGCCGACCGCGCGCTTCACGGCCTGCGCGAACGGCACCTGGTAGCCGGGCGACAGCGGAATCTTCTGCAGCGGCGACACGCCGCCGGAGGACACGTCGATCCAGTCGCAGCCGCGGCGCTTCAATTCGTGCGCGAATGCGATCGTATCGTCGAGCTCCCAGCCGCCCTCGACCCAGTCGGTCGCCGACACGCGCACGCCGACCGGCCGGTCGTCCGGGAACGCCGCGCGCACGATCTCGAAGATCTCGAGCGGAAAGCGCATCCGGTTTTCGAGCGAGCCGCCGTATTCGTCGGTGCGGTGGTTCGCGAGCGGGGACAGGAACTGGTGCAACAGGTAGCCGTGCGCCGCATGCACTTCGACGGCGTCGATGCCGAGCCGCGCGGCCCGCCTGGCGGCGGCCGCGAACGCTTCGCGGATCCGGTTCAGGCCCGCCGCATCGAGCGCGAGCGGCGGGGTCTCGCCGTCCTTGTGCGGCACGGCCGACGGCGCATGCGGCAACCAGCCGCCGTCGGCGACGGACACGAGCTGGCCGCCCTGCCAGGGCACGTCGCTCGACGCCTTGCGCCCCGCGTGCGACAACTGCATCGCGACGCGCACCGGCGAATACCGGCGGATCGCGGCCAGCACCGGCTTCAACGCGGCCTCGGTCGCGTCGTCCCAGAGGCCGAGGTCGCGATCCGTGATGCGCCCGTCGGGTTCCACGGCGGTCGCCTCGATGCAGAGCAGCCCCGCCCCGGACAGCGCGAGATGGCCGAGGTGAATCATGTGCCAGTCGGTCGCCTCACCACGGTCGGCCGAATACTGGCACATCGGGGAGATCACGATCCGGTTCGGAAGGGTCACGCCTCGTAGCGTGAACGGAGAAAACAGCGCAGTCATGGAAGCCGTTCGCCAGGGTTGGAAAGAGCGAACGAGCGTAGCACGCGGACCGCAAGCGTGCAGACGGCGCGCCTGGCAGTAAGCGGATGGTCAGGGTCGGCCGGTGGCCGGCCAGGCAGAACAGGAAAAAGCCGCGCGCGGCGCGTGGCGGCGCCCGCGGCGTCAGAGTCCGATGCCGTCGAGCCATTCCGCGAACATGCGTCGCGCGGCGGCCTCGAGCACGGGGCCGTACCGTGCGGTATCGGCCCGCAGCTGGCGCGCATCGATACCGGGCGTCGCCGCGATTTCGGCGGCGTTCGCGATCAGCCAGGGTTCGAAGCGGTCGGTGCGGATTTCCGGATGGCATTGCAGCGCCAGCACGTGCCGGCCCCACGCGAATGCCTGGTGGCGGCAGGCCGGGGTCGACGCGAGATGGATCGCGCCGCCCGGCAGGTCGAACGTATCGCCGTGCCAGTGCAGCATCGACGTCGCCGCGCCATCGAGATGGCGCAGCGGCGATGCGCGGCCGGCATCGGTGAGCGTCAGCGGCGCCCAGCCGAGTTCGTGCTGCGCGGCCGGATAGACGCGCGCACCGAGCGCCCGGGCGATGAACTGCGCACCGAGGCAGATGCCCAGGATCGGCAGCCCCGCGTCGATGCGCCGGCCCACGAGCGCCGCGAGCGGCGCGATCGTCGGATACTGCGCATCGTCGTACACGCTGAGCGGCCCGCCCAGCACGACCAGCAGCGACGGCTCGAGCACGTCGAGCACCTCGACCCGCGACGATCCGACATCGACGTAGCGCACCCGTCGGCCCCGTTCGCCGAGCACCTGCTCGAAACTCCCGAGATCCTCGAAATGCACGTGGCGGATCGCCACGACTTCAGCGTTCATCATCGGCCTCCCGGTCGATCGACGGACGTCAGCCTGCGAAAATCTTCCAGGTCTTCTTCTGCGTCGCCGCGTCGGCTTCTTCCTGCACCGAGCAGTCGAGACGCAGATCGCTGTCGGACATCGCGAGGTCGAGCGCCGCGCAGTGATGCACGGTCTTCTTCGACAGCTTGCCCGGCTGGAAGTGGGCGCACGTCACGCACATGCGCTGCGGCGGCGTCGCGCCGGCCACCTGCAGTTCGCGCAGCGTCTTCAGCAGCGCGCGATACAGGGCGCCCTGCTCGTCCGCGCCGAGCTTGCCGACCGCTTTCGTCAGGAATTCAGGCCATTGCAGCGCCTTCTTCGCGGCCGTGCGGCCACGGGCCGACAGGCGCACGGCCAGCGCGCGGCCGTCGTCCAGCGCACGGCGCTTCTCGACGAGCCCCTTCGTCTCGAGCGTGCTGACCGCATCGCTCGTGGTCGCCGCGGTCAACTGCGTCTCGCGCGCGATCTCGCCGAGCCGCATCGGGCCCTTGCGCTGCAGCAGCAGCACGAGAATCTCGCCCTGCGTCGGCGTGAGGCCGGCGCCTTCCGCCCAATCCCATGCCTCGCTTCGCATGGCCGTACTCAACCGCAGCAGACTGTGGGTCACACGTCCCGCAGCCTGATTCCCGTAAACGCCTTCGCTCATAGTCTTTTCGCTTTGCCGCCGCCCGGAGTGCCGAGCGGCCGTAGTGTGGAGATCGAATCTATCTCAAAACAGACACGCTCTTCCGAGTGCGTCAGCACGGCCGTCGCGAGGCACACGCGGCGGTCGCGTTCGCGGCGACCGGTAAGACACTCATCAATCCGGTGTCCGCAAAGCCGACATTCTAAGCGAGAGCGGAAAATCGCACAGCTAAGTTATCCCCTTTGCTCTGTGGAAAATCACTGGATAACCGGATTTTTTCGTTGTGCCTGCAATGCCGCGCGCCCGCGCAAACGGACGCGACGGCATTTTCCTGTTCGGATCGGCCAACCGGACGACCGCAATGCTCCACCGGGTTATCCCGACCGCAAATCGTTGACTTTGCAGTGGAATATCAGGTTATCCACAGATTTTCAGGACGCCTGCAAACGATTTCGGGCTGAAACCGCGGCGCGCGCCTTTCAGTGAATCGACACGCGGTCGAGCCTGCAATCTGCAAAACATTTTTTCATTCGCGCCAGCGCAGGCACTGCTGGCGGACCGTCTCATTCAGCGATTTTTCCTGTTTGAAAACGGTTCTCAACCACGAAGCGTCGTTCACGCGCGCCTTCGCGAGCGCGCCGATCTCGTCGAGCGCCGCGCGCGACCCGAGCGCGGCCGCATGCGGCGCGATCCGGTCGAGCGTGTCGAGGATGTCTTCGGCGATCGTGCGGCGCTCACCCGTCTGAGGATTCACGCAGGTCCCTTCGAGCCCGAAGCGGCACGCCTCGAAGCGGTTGAACGTGTAGACGAGGTAGTCGTCCTCCGACAGCTTCAGCGGCCGGTCGGTCAGCAGGTAGCGCGCGAGCGTCTGGATATAGCAGGCGATCGCCGCCGCACGGTCGACCGACAGCGGCGTGTCCATCACGCGCACCTCGATCGTCCCGTAGCCGGGCTTCGGGCGAATGTCCCAGTAGAAATCCTTCATCGAGTTGACGACGCCCGTGTTCACCATCTTCGTGAAGTACTCCTCGAAGCTGTCCCAGGTCAGCACGAACGGCGCGCGGCCCGACAGCGGGAACGCGAACACGGAATTCAGCCGTGCCGAATGGAAGCCCGTGTCGACGTTCTGCACGAACGGCGACGACGCGGACAGCGCGATGAAGTGCGGGATGAAGCGCGACATCGAGTGCAGCAGGAACAGCGCGCTGTCGGGATCGGGGCAGCCGATATGCACGTGCTGGCCGAATACGGTGAACTGCTTGGCGAGATAGCCGTACAGCTCGGAAATGTACTGGAAGCGCGGCGCATCGTAGATCTGCCGGTCGCTCCATTGCTGGAACGCATGCGTGCCGCCGCCGGCCAGCCCGACGTTGAGCTGGTCGGCCGCCTTCACGAGCACGTCGCGGATCGCGTGCAGTTCGCTGACCGCCTGCGCGTGCGAATGGCAGATGCCGGTCGACAGCTCGATCATGCTCTCGGTGATTTCAGGCGTGATGTTGCCCGGGAAGGTCTCGCCCTGGATCAGGCGCATCAGGTCGGACGCCGCTTTGGTCAGGTCGTAGTTGTGCGTGTTGACGACCTGGATCTCCAGTTCGACGCCGAACGTGAACGGCTCGGAATTGACGAAGGTTTCGAGTGCCATGGCAGGTTCCGGAATCAGTTGCTGTCGCTGCGTTCGCCGACCGCCGACAGGCAGCGGTAGACGACGAACGGGCTGACGAGCTGCAGGACCACGATCGTGCACATCACGATCGCGCGCAGGTGCGGGTCGAAATTCGGGTAGAGCTGGTAGGTATCGTCGACGAGCAGGTACGACAGCGCGGACATCGGCGTGAGCGCGATGCCGAGCGCGACGCCCTGCTTCATCCCGATGCCGCTCGGCTTCGCGAACGCGACCACGCCGGCCAGCTTCGCGACGAGCCGCGTGACGATCAGCACGATCGCGAGCAGGCCGCCGAGCGCGATGTCGCCCCACGTGAACGACGTGAGCGTCAGCACGAACAGGATCACGGTCAGCAGCCAGCCGGCCGTGCCGAAATGCTCGGGCCACAGTTGCGGGCGCGCCTCGAGGTTCTTCACGATGATGCCGGCGAGCAGCAGCGTGAGCAGCGTCGACAGCTTCAGCGCCTGGGCCACCGCGATCGCGAGCATCACGAGCCCGAACAGCGCGACGAACGAATGCTCGTCGCGCATCGTCGACGTCATGTGGCGAAACAGGTAATTGCACGAACGCGCGACGACATACGCGACGATGAGCGAACCGGCGAGCAGGTAGAGCGGTTGCAGGACCGTCGCGAAGACATTGCCGTAGGCTTCCTGGTGGAGCCAGCTCGTCACGAGCTTGGTCAGCACGATCGCATACACGCTGTTGAGCGCGGTCAGCGTGATGAGGCGTTGCGACACCTGCCCTTCCGCGCGCAGCTCGGTCTTCAGCTGGATCACCATCGAAGGCGACGTCGCGATCGCGATCGCCGACAGCACGAGCGCGACCATGCCCGACACGCCGAGCGCGAGCATCATGAACAGCACCAGCACGAACGTCAGCGTGGCCTCCGCGAGGCTCGACGCGATAAGCCACGGATTGCGCCGGATCCAGCGCAGGTCGAGACGGCTGCCGAGCTCGAACAGCAGCAGGCCGAGCGCGACGTTGATCAGCAGCCGCGAGGTTTCGTCGGTGCTGGAATCGATCACGCCGAATCCGAACGAACCGGCGACGAGACCGATCACCGCGTAACCGGTGATGCGCGGCAGGCGCCATGCGCGATAGCACAGTTCACCGCACAGGCCGGCCGCGAACAACGCGAGTCCGGCCCAGAACACGGCATCCGGCGTAAGCGGCCAGTTGGGCAGGAATGAGAACGCCGACTTCATCGTGGTGACTTCTCCTTTGGAAGCGACCGCCAGCGACGCGAGATCAAGCGTCAGACATGGATGCGTGCCGGCAGGGATCGCCCCGAACGTGATTGCTGTGGTCGACGAGGCGGGACATGGGGTCCGCCTTTTCCGTCACTCGACGGAAAGTCGCTCAGGTTGCCGATCTGGATTGTCGGCCTGGTGTGTGAACGGCCTGCGCAGTCTCGAAGATTCAGATTCGAAATCGTGCCGACCGTTCCATTGAAGCATGTCCGGCGCCTGGCCGGATGAACGCGAAGGAAACCGATTGTGCCACAGCTTTTTCGGTCTGGAACCCATTGAATCGACTCGCGGCGCTGTGCGGCACCACAGGTCTTTGGTTTCAAAGGTTTACCTGTATATATACGTAGTAGAAGTTAACAAAGGGCGCACAGTTCTGTGGATAACTTCGGTTTACGCTGACGGATCAAGGTGTTGGAGAACCCATAACCCGTTGCACAGGCTGTTCGTGCACAGAAGTTTGAGATGAGTAACTTTTGGGGTGTCTCACAGCTGTGCGGAGTTGCCCAGTTTACGTCCACTGTGATTACACACGAAGTGCTCGCGGATTTCGTGCGGTTATCCACAGCATCGCGTGGATAACCTGGCGCACAGAAATCGGGAAGCTGTGAGGGGAATGGCGGGGGTCAACCGGTCGGGCCGACGCGGCGTGCACGCAGTGCGCGGATCAGGAAGCGCGCCGGATCGACGGCTTCGGCGAGTTCGCGCTCGAGCGGCCAGGGCTCGCCTTCGAGCTGCGAAGCGATCAGCTCGGCGCCGAGCGCGGCCCACACGAGGCCGCGCGAGCCGAACCCGAATGCGCCGTAAAGGCCGGGCGTGCGCGGCAGGTCGCGCGCCTGCGCACCGCTCAGCGCACGCGCATTCGCGATGGCCTGCGTTTCGTCCGCGAGCCGGCCGATCAGCGGCAGCCGATCGCCGACGACCCAGCGGAACGCCACGCGGCCGCGCAGTGTGTCGAGATCCGGTACGTCGCCGATCAGGCCGGGCAGCAGATGTCGCACGCGGTCGAGGTTTTCGGCGTGGCCGGCCGCCCGCATCGCGGGATCGACGTCGTCCGGTTCGAACGTCGCGCCGATCAGCAGCGTGCCGTCGTCGAGCGGCACCGCATAGCCGTCGCCGATCGTCGGACACGCGAGCGGCTTCGTGCTGCCCGGCGGCAGCAGCGTGAGCTGGCCGCGCACCGGTTGCAGCGCGACGTGCCGCAGCCCCGCGAGACGCGCCGCATCTCCGGCATTCGCCAGCACGACGACGGGCGCTTCGGCCAGCGTGCCGCCCGCTTCGTCGAGCGCATGCCATGCGTCGCCCCGCCGCTCGAGCCGCGCGACGCCGGTGGACGCGAGCAAGCGCACGCGCTCGCCGGCCGCCGCGCACTGCGCCGCGCAGAGTCCGGCGGGCCAGATTGCGCCGCCGTCCGGAAACAGCAGGCCGCCATGCGCGACCGGCAGGTTCAGGTGCGCACGGGCGGCATCCGTGTCGAGCAGCGACGCATAGTCGGCCGGCGCGCCGAATGCATCGAATGCGTCGCGCATCCGTGCGAAGTCGTCGGCCGATTCGGCGAGATGGATCATCCCGTGCGTGCTGCGCGCGAATGCGTGACCTGCGCGTTCGAGTGCGCGCCAGCGTGCGAGCGCGTGCAGGAAGCCGCTGCGCGTGAGCCGGCTCGCGACGTTGTCGTCGCGCGTCATCAGCGGATGGAATACGCCGGCCGGATTGCCCGACGCATCGCTTGCGATCCGCGCGTGTCGTTCGATCAGCGTGACGTCCCAGCCGCGCGCGGCCAGCCGTTCGACGACCGCGCAGCCGGCGAGGCCCGCGCCGATCACGATCGCATGGCGTGACGCGACGGGCAGCGCGCGCGGAGGTTCGTGCCGGCGTGCGCGCCAGCGCGGCGCATATTCGCCGACGAGCATCGCGAACTTGCCGGCAAACCCGTCGACCTTGCGATACGTGAACCCCGCGTCCGTGAGTGCCTGTTTCACGACGCCCGAACTCGAATACGTCGCGAAGGTTGCGCCTTCGGCTGCGATGCGTCCGAGTGCGCGGAACACGTCGGCCGACCAGATGTCCGGGTTCTTCGCCGGCGCGAAACCGTCGAGATAGAACGCATCGGCGCTTGCGACGAGTTTCGGCAGCATCGTCAACGCATCGCCGAACGCGAGCGTGAGCACGACTCGCCCGGCCTCGAATTCGAGCCGGTGCAAACCGGGCACGAGCGTCGGCCACGCATCGGCAAGCATTGCGGCTTCGGTCGATATGGTTGTGTTCGCAACGATATGGGAAAGGGCCCGGCGCAGGTCGTCGCGCGAGAACGGATGCTTCTCGACCGACACGAAATGCAGTCGCTCGCAGCGCGCGGGATCCTCGCGCCAGGCGGCCCAGGTCGCGAGGAAGTTGGCGCCCGCGCCGAACCCCGTCTCGACGATCGTGAACGTGCGGCGGCCCTGCCAGCGCGCCGGCAGCCGGTTGCCCGCGACGGACACGTGGTTCGCCTGCGCGAGCGCGCCCGCGACGTTGTGATAGATGTCGCCGTACTCGGGCGACATGAGGGTGCCGTCGTCGCGGAATGCAAGCGTGGCGGGAACGAGTCTGTCTGGCATGCGAAACAAAAAACGTGGCAGCCAAGCCTGGCAAGGGATTGCGCGGGGCCGTCCGTCCGGTCGCTGGAAAAGGCCAACGAGGCGGCGCATGGGCGGACCGCGCTGCGCGTCCTGTCCGGTTGGCGCTGGTCAAAAAACGGGCAATCAGTGATTCATTCGGCGAAATACCGATGAAAATCTTTGAAACCCTTGTCGTTATTGGGTTTGCGCTGCGCTATCATAGCAACGCCGTACCGCGGGGTGGCCGCCGGCAAACCGGAGGGCGCGTCGCGCGGGCCAGGATTCGGCGCTGTGTCGTCGGAGTCTGACTCTCGACGGCACGGTTCGCGCACGTATAATCGGCGCGTTCGCGCTGTTCGTGTCAACCTAACCTGATAAAGGAACCTTAATGAACAAACAGGAACTGATCGACGCCGTCGCCGCCCAAACGGGCGCCAGCAAGGCTCAAACCGGCGAAACGCTGGACACGCTGCTCGAAGTGATCAAGAAGGCCGTGTCGAAGGGTGATGCGGTTCAGCTGATCGGCTTCGGCAGCTTCGGTTCGGGCAAGCGCGCAGCACGTACGGGCCGCAACCCGAAGACCGGCGAAACCATCAAGATCCCGGCTGCCAAGACGGTGAAGTTCACGGCTGGCAAGGCGTTCAAGGACGCCGTCAACAAGCGTTAATCCAGCGCCTGTTCCAAGAAAAACCCGCCTTTCGGCGGGTTTTTTGTTGGGCGCGCGCGGCATTTTCGCCACAGTCCGAGCCTCTCTTGCAAGATTTAACGCTTGGTTTTACAACGCGTTACACATGCACGATCTGCGTGTCGCCCTGATCGTCGTCGTCGTCGTGCGAATCGACATCCCACGCCGGGAACGGATCGTCGAACGCTTGCCATTGCGCCGCGCCGAGTGCGAATTCCGCATCGGTCAGCAGGCAGGCGTCGAGTTTCGCGCGCCACGCGTCGGCGTCGAGCGCGATGCCGATCAGCACGAGTTCCTGCCGGCGATCGCCGACCGTGCGATCGTCGATATCGCCCTGCCATTCCGTGCGAATTTCGGCGAGCAGCTCGTCGTCGTCCGGCCATTCCGCGCGATCCTGCGCGGCCCACCAGAGACCCGCCGGGCCATGCCGGCATACGCCGCCCGCCTGCGACAGCGAGCCCGCGATGTCGTTGCGCGTCGCGAGCCAGAAAAAGCCCTTGCTGCGCAGCACGCCCGGCCACTCCTGGTGCAGCAGCGCCCAGAGCCGTGCCGGGTGAAACGGCCGGCGCGCGCGGTAGACGAAATTGCCGATGCCGAATTCGTCGGCCTCGCCGTGCACGTGCGCATGATGTTCGCCGTGGCAGTCGGGGTCGTCGCAATGCGTGTGATCGTGATCGAGCGACGCGAGCCAGCCCGGCGCATTCGCGGCCTCGTCGAAATCGAAACGGCCGGTGTTCAGCACTTCGCCGAGCGGCACTTCGCCGAACGTCGACACGACCTGGTGCGCGCGCGGATTGAGGCGCGCGAGGATGTGCCGCAGGCGCGCGAGGTCGTCGGCGCTCACGAGGTCGGCCTTGTTGATCACCAGCACGTCGCAGAACTCGATCTGCTCGATCAGCAGCTCGACGAGCGTGCGGTCGTCCTCTTCCGATGCGGCGAGACCGCGCGTCGCGAGCGCGTCGTCCGAGCCGTAGTCGCGCAGGAAGTTGTACGCGTCGACCACGGTGACGAGCGTGTCGAGTCGCGCGATGCTCGACAGCGACGTGCCGTCGTCGTCGACGAACGTGAAGGTTTCGGCGATCGGCATCGGCTCCGCGATCCCGGTCGATTCGATCATGATCGCGTCGAAGCGGCCTTCGGCCGCGAGCGTGCGAATCTCGACCAGCAGGTCGTCGCGCAGCGTGCAGCAGATGCAGCCGTTCGACATTTCGACGAGGCGTTCCTCGACGTGCGACAGCGCCTGCGCGTCGCGCACGAGCGACGCGTCGATGTTGACTGCCGCGAGATCGTTGACGATCACCGCGACCTTCAGGCCCGCGCGGTTCGCGAGGACATGGTTGAGCAGCGTGGTCTTGCCGGCGCCGAGAAAGCCGGACAGCACGGTGACGGGCAACGGCTGTTTCATTGCCGGATTCATAACGATTTGCACCAACGGAAAAATTGAAAAAGCGGCCGCGGCGCCCTTCAGGGCACGATCGGCCCGCGGACGCCGAAATTGCGGCGTAAGCCCGCATTGTGCATCAAACGCCGCGCGCCGGCCGGGATGGCATCAGGCCGGGCTGCGGCACGGCGTCATTGCGCGGGCGGCAGCAGTTTCCACTGTGTCAGGATGCCGGCGATCTGCCGCGCGTACTTGTCGCGCAGCGACGGCGTTTCCGAATGATAGGCGCCGACGGCCTGCCACGTGTTGCCGTAGCGGTTCATCTTCTGCTTGAGATGCCACGCGGCGATGTAGACGTTCTTGCACGGCTCCATCAGCGTGTCGCGGCCGATCCCGTAGCGCGACAGCGTCGGCAGGTGGATCGAATTGATCTGCATCAGCCCGTAGTCGACCGAGCCGTTCGTGTTCTTGTTCAGCGCGTCGGGCCGGTTATGCGATTCCTGCCACGCGATCGCGCGCAGGATCAGCGGATTGACCTGCTGATATTTGGCGGCCTCGTCGAAACAGTCGGCGCGAGCATTCGCGCTGGCGAAACTGGCGCCGGCGGCAATCAACGCGATCGAGGCGAACCGTCTGTTCATTGGTGCGAAATCGATAGGAAATTGCACGAGGGTCGGGAAAACCCGTGGCAGTTATTCGTGCGACGAGAAACGCGCCGCCCGTATCATACCGGCAGTCCGTCAGCTTGCGACAGGCAGGAATACGGCAGCCGGGTTATACCGCATTTCCGTGTCGGTTCATCGTGAAACGGGGACGATGAACGCACACCGGGTGCCGTGCCGAATATTACAGATTGCATACGGTTTGCCGGGTACATGTCGTATATGAGACAGTCCTCGGATCAATGTGATATTTCGGACATGAAAAACTGCTAATGTCGCCTCTTTCGGACTTGGATCCCAGCACTACCGCCGGAAGTGGCCTGAGCCGGCATCGACCCATTCATCCATGACAAGAAATCGCTTCGTTATGCGGCGTGTCGCCACGACCCTGATCGTTGCCGGCCTCATCGCCTCGCAGGCCGCCTACGCTCAGGTCACGCTCAACTTCGTGAATGCGGATATCGACCAGGTCGCCAAGGCGATCGGCGCCGCAACCGGCAAGACCATCATCGTCGACCCTCGCGTGAAGGGGCAGCTCAATCTCGTGGCCGAACGGCCGGTGCCGGAAGACCAGGCGCTGAAGACGCTGCAGTCGGCGCTGCGCATGCAGGGCTTTGCGCTCGTGCAGGATCACGGCGTGCTGAAGGTCGTGCCCGAGGCCGACGCGAAGCTGCAGGGCGTGCCGACCTACGTCGGCAATACGCCGCAGGCGCGCGGCGACCAGGTGATCACGCAGGTGTTCGAACTGCATAACGAATCGGCGAACAACCTGCTGCCCGTGCTGCGGCCGCTGATCTCGCCGAACAACACCGTGACGGCCTATCCGGCGAACAACACGATCGTCGTGACCGACTATGCGGACAACGTGCGCCGCATCGCGCAGATCATCGCGGGCGTCGACAGCGCCGCGGGCGCGCAGGTGCAGGTCATTCCGCTGCGCAACGCGAACGCGATCGACCTCGCCGCCCAGCTGCAGAAAATGCTCGACCCGGGCGCGATCGGCAACAGCGACGCGACGCTGAAGGTGTCGGTCACGGCCGACCCGCGGACCAACGCGCTGCTGCTGCGCGCGTCGAGCGCGTCGCGCCTCGCGGCCGCCAAGCGGCTCGTGCAGCAGCTCGACGCGCCGAGCGCGGTGCCGGGCAACATGCACGTCATCACGCTGCGCAACGCCGACGCGGTGAAGCTCGCGAAGACGCTGCGCGGGATGCTCGGCAAGGGCGGCAACGACAGCGGCTCGTCGGCGTCGTCCAACGACGCGAACAGCTTCAACCAGAACGGCGGCTCGTCGTCGGGCAGCAACTTCTCGACCGGCACGTCCGGCACCCCGCCGCTGCCGTCGGGCGGCCTGGGCGGCTCGTCGTCCTCGTCCTCCTACGGCGGCACGTCCGGCAGTGGCGGGCTCGGCACCGCCGGCCTGCTCGGCGGCGACAAGGACAAGAGCGACGACAACCAGCCCGGCGGAATGATCCAGGCCGATGCGGCGACCAACTCGCTGATCGTCACCGCGTCCGATCCGGTTTACCGGAACCTGCGCTCGGTGATCGACCAGCTCGACGCGCGGCGCGCGCAGGTCTATATCGAGGCGCTGATCGTCGAGCTGAACTCGACGACCCAGGGCAACCTCGGCATCCAGTGGCAGGTGGCGAGCGGCCAGTTCCTCGGCGGCACGAACCTGGCGGCCACGGCCGGTTCCGTGGCGGGCAACAGCATCATCAACCTGACGACGGGCGGCACGGCCACCACTGTCGGGCTGGCCAGCAATATCGCGAACCTGAACCAGGGCCTCAACATCGGCTGGCTGCACAACATGTTCGGCGTGCAGGGGCTCGGCGCGTTGCTGCAGTACTTCTCGGGCGTGACCGACGCGAACGTGCTGTCGACGCCGAACCTGATCACGCTCGACAACGAGGAAGCGAAGATCGTCGTCGGCCAGAACGTGCCGATCGCGACCGGCTCGTACTCGAACCTGACGAGCGGCACCACGAACAACGCGTTCAACACCTACGACCGCCGCGACGTCGGCCTGACGCTGCACGTGAAGCCGCAGATCACCGACGGCGGGATCCTGAAGCTGCAGCTCTATACCGAGGATTCGGCGGTCGTCGCAAGCACGACGAGCGCGCAGACCGGCCCGACCTTCACCAAGCGCTCGATCCAGTCGACGATCCTCGCGGACAACGGCGAGATCATCGTGCTTGGCGGCCTGATGCAGGACAACTACCAGGTGTCGAACAGCAAGGTGCCGCTGCTCGGCGACATTCCGTGGATCGGCCAGCTGTTCCGCTCGGAATCGAAGCAGCGCCAGAAAACCAACCTGATGGTGTTCCTGCGCCCGGTGATCATCACCGACCGCGGCACCGCGCAGGAAGTCACCGCGAACCGCTACGACTACATCCAGGGCGTCACGGGCGCGTACAAGTCGGACAACAACGTGATCCGCGACAAGGACGATCCGGTCGTCCCGCCGATGCCGCTGGGCCCGAGCCAGGGCGGTACGCCGGCCGGCAACCTGTTCGATCTCGACAAGATGCGCCGCCAGCAGATGCAGCGCCAGGCCACGCCGCCGGCCGCTCCGGCGCCTGCGCCGGCGCAGCCGCAGAGCGTGCCGCTGCAGTCGGTGCCGCAACAGCCGCTGACGAGCGCGCCGGGAGCGTCGCAGTGAGCGACGTGCTCGCCTCTTCCGCCCACGACGGCGCACCGGGCGAACGGCAGCCGCCGTCGCCGCTCGCCGCGCGCCTGTTGCCGTACGGCTTCGCGAAGAGCGGCCAGGTGCTGATCGCGCACCAGCTCGACGATACGCTCGAGGTGTGGATCAGCGAGCGCACGAGCGATGCCGCGCTGGCGGAGATCGCCCGCAACTTCGGCTCGATCTCCGTGCATCGCGTGCCGGCCGACGAGCTCGCGCAGGCGATCAACCATGCGTACGCCCGCCAGGACGGCAGCGCCGCGCAGGTGGTCGGCGAGGTCGAAGGCGAAGTCGACCTGTCGCGGCTGATGCAGGACATCCCCGAAGTAGAGGATCTGCTCGAATCGGAAGACGACGCGCCGATCATCCGGATGATCAACGCGCTGCTCACGCAAGCGGCGCGCGAACAGGCGTCGGATATCCACATCGAGCCGTTCGAGAATGCGTCGGTCGTGCGCTTTCGCGTCGACGGCACGCTGCGCGACGTCGTGCGGCCGAAGAAGGCGCTGCACGGCGCGCTGATCTCGCGGATCAAGATCATGGCGCAGCTCGACATCGCGGAGAAACGCCTGCCGCAGGACGGCCGCATCACGCTGCGCGTCGGCGGCCGGCCGGTCGACGTGCGGGTGTCGACGCTGCCGACCGGGCACGGCGAGCGCGCGGTGCTGCGTCTGCTCGAGAAGGACGCGCAGCGCCTGAACCTCGAAGCGCTCGGGATGGGACGCGACACGCTCGTGCAGTTCGACAAGCTGATCGCGCGCCCGCACGGCATCGTGCTCGTCACGGGCCCGACGGGCTCGGGCAAGACGACGACGCTGTATGCGTCGATGTCGCGGCTCGAAACCGCGACGACCAACATCATGACCGTCGAGGATCCGATCGAATACGATCTCGGCGGCATCGGCCAGACGCAAGTGAACGAGCGGATCGGGATGACCTTCGCCCGGGCGCTGCGCTCGATCCTGCGCCAGGATCCGGACGTGATCATGATCGGCGAAATCCGCGACCTCGAAACCGCGCAGATCGCGGTGCAGGCGTCGCTGACGGGCCACCTCGTGCTCGCGACGCTGCACACGAACGATGCGGCCTCGGCCGTCACGCGCCTGACCGACATGGGCGTCGAGCCCTACCTGCTCGCGTCGTCGCTGCTCGGCGTGCTCGCGCAGCGCCTCGTGCGCCAGCTCTGCCCCGTCTGCAAGGAAGAGCGCCACGAAGAAGGCCATACCGTGTGGCATCCGGTGGGCTGCGACAAGTGCGGGCATTCGGGCTATGCGGGCCGGCGCGGCGTATACGAACTGCTGCTGGTCGACGAGTCGATCCGCACGCTGATCCATCGCAATGCGGCCGACGCGGAAATCCTGGCGGCAGGCCGCGCGGCGGGGATGCGCACGCTGCGCGACGACGCCGAGCGCTGGCTCGCGTCCGGCGCGACGTCGCTCGAGGAAGTGCTGCGCGTGACGGGAGGCGCATAGCGCGATGCCGGCATTCCGTTTCGAAGCAATCGATTCGGCGGGACGCGCGCAGAAAGGCGTCATCGATGCCGACAGCGCGCGCGCCGCGCGCGGGCAGCTGCGCACGCAAGGCCTCACGCCGCTCGTCGTCGAGCCGGCCGCCAGCGCGACGCGCGGCGCCCGGTCGCAGCGGCTCGCGTTCGGCCGCAAGCTGTCGCAGCGCGAACAGGCGATCCTCACGCGCCAGCTCGCCAGCCTGCTGATCGCGGGGCTGCCGCTCGACGAGGCGCTCGGCGTGCTGACCGAGCAGGCCGAGCGTGACTACATCCGCGAGCTGATGGCCGCGATCCGCGCCGAGGTGCTCGGCGGCCATTCGCTCGCGAATGCGCTGGGCCAGCATCCGCGCGATTTCCCGGAGATCTACCGCGCGCTCGTCGCGGCGGGCGAGCACACCGGCAAGCTCGGCATCGTGCTGTCGCGCCTCGCCGACTACATCGAGCAGAGCAACGCGCTGAAGCAGAAGATCCTGCTCGCGTTCACGTATCCGGGGATCGTCACGCTGATCGCGTTCGGCATCGTCACGTTCCTGCTGAGCTACGTCGTGCCGCAGGTCGTCAACGTGTTTGCGAGCACGAAGCAGCAACTGCCGGTGCTGACGATCGTGATGATGGCGCTGTCGGATTTCGTGCGGCACTGGTGGTGGGCGATCCTGATCGCGACCGTGCTCGTCGTGTGGTTCGTGAAGGCGACGCTGTCGCGCGACGGGCCCAGGCTCGCGTTCGACCGCTGGGTGCTGACCGCGCCGCTCGCGGGCAAGCTCGTGCGCGGCTACAACACGGTGCGTTTCGCGAGCACGCTCGGCATCCTCACCGCGGCCGGCGTGCCGATCCTGCGCGCGCTGCAGGCGGCCGGCGAAACGCTGTCGAACCGCGCGATGCGCGCGAACATCGACGATGCGATCGTGCGCGTGCGCGAAGGCTCCGCGCTGTCGCGCGCGCTGAACAACGTGAAGACGTTTCCGCCGGTGCTCGTGCACCTGATCCGTTCGGGCGAGGCGACGGGCGACGTGACGACGATGCTGGACCGTGCGGCGGAAGGTGAGGCGCGCGAGCTCGAGCGGCGCACGATGTTCCTGACGAGCCTGCTGGAGCCGCTGCTCATCCTGGCGATGGGCGGCATCGTGCTCGTGATCGTGCTGGCCGTGATGCTGCCGATCATCGAGCTGAACAACATGGTGCAGTAACGGCCCGACGATCGGCGGGCCGTGACCGTTCAGCGCATGTAGATCGCCGGAGACGGCGTGTTCGCCGGCAGCTGGATTTCGGCGCGGGCGCCGTTGCGGTCGACGACGATCGAGCGGGGGCGGACTTCGGCGAGCTTCGCGCCGGGCGCGACCTCCGCGCCGAGCGACACGGCGCGCGGCGGTTCGCCGCCGATGCCGATGATCGCGGCGGCGCCGCGGTCGAGCGCGAGAATCCCGAACAGGTGGATGTCCTGCACGGGATTCTTGTCGAGCTGACCGCCGAAGAGCGCCGCGGCGTCTTCGGTGCGGATCGGCAGCCGCGCGGCGGCGGCGGGCAGCGGCGCTTCGCGGGCCGACAGCGTGACGACCCAATAGGTGGCCGTCGCGCACAAACCCGCGAAGAGGGCTAGGGAGAGGATCCGGATCGAGAGCGCGTTCATGCGCGCTATTGTACGGATGTATGTGAAATTTGCGTTGGGTGAAAGCCCTCGGCAAAGCGCGCCTTACAATGCGTGCTCCGCGCCCGCGGGTCCGGAAGCTTGCCGTCAGGCAAACCGTTCCGGTGCGCCGGGCGTGTCACTCAACCAACGACATTTTTTGGAAAGAGGTAGTCAGTCATGCAAACGTGGATCACTCGCCGCAACGCGGCCGTGCGTCGTCAGCGCGGTTTCACGCTGATCGAGATCATGGTGGTGGTCGCGATCCTCGGGATCCTGGCGGCGCTGATCGTGCCGAAGATCATGAGCCGCCCGGACGAGGCGCGCCGCATCGCCGCGAAGCAGGACATCGGCACGATCATGCAGGCGCTCAAGCTGTACCGTCTCGACAACGGCCGCTATCCGACCCAGGAGCAGGGCCTGAACGCGCTGATCCAGAAGCCGTCCACCGATCCGATCCCGAACAACTGGAAGGACGGCGGCTATCTCGAACGCCTGCCGAACGATCCGTGGGGCAACACGTACAAGTACCTGAACCCGGGCGTGCACGGCGAAATCGACGTGTTCAGCTACGGCGCCGACGGCAAGGAGGGCGGCGAAGGCAACGATGCCGACATCGGCTCGTGGCAATAAGCCCTCGCTGACCGGCCCGGCACGTCCTCCCCGCTCTTCATGCTCGCCATTCGCACGACCTCCCGCTGCGGCCGCGATTGCCGTGTGCGTCGCGGCGCGGCTTCGTCCGTGCCGGCGCGCGCCGGCGTCGGGCCGCTGAAGCACGGCGCGCGGCCCGGCCGCGTGCGTGGCTTCACGCTGCTCGAGATGCTGGTCGTGCTCGTGATCGCGGGGCTGCTCGTGTCGCTCGCGTCGCTGTCGCTGACGCGCAATCCGCGCACCGACCTGCGCGAGGAAGCGCAGCGCGTCGCGCTGCTGTTCGAGACCGCCGGCGACGAAGCGCAGGTGCGCGCGCGGCCGATCGCGTGGCAGCCGACCGCGCACGGCTTCCGTTTCGACGTGAGCTCGCCCGACGGCTGGCGCACGCTGCGCGACGACCTGCTGCGCCCGCGCGACTGGGACGGCGGCGTAACGGGCGCCGAGATCGACTACCCGGGTTCCGACACACGTGCGACCCGCGTCGTGTTCGGCACCGAGAGCATCGACACGCCGGTGCGCGTGACGCTGCATTCGGCCGTCGGCAACGCGACGATCGTCGGCACCGGCAACGGCCGCTACGAGGTGCAATGACGATGCGTCGTCGCCTGCCCCTGCCGGTTTCCTCATCGCGCGCCAGGTTTCCGGGCGTGCATTCCGCGCGCGCTTGCGCCGGCGCCCCGCCCGCGGCCGTCCGGATCGGGGCGCGCGGCTTCACGATGATCGAGGTGCTGGTCGCGCTTGCGATCATCGCGGTCGCGCTTGCCGCGTCGATCCGCGCGGTCGGCACGATGGCGACCAACTCGGCCGACCTCCATCACCGGCTGCTCGCCGGCTGGAGCGCCGACAACGCGCTCGCGCAGATGCGGCTCACCCATGCGTGGCCGGAAATCGGCGAGCAGAGCTTCGACTGTTCGCAAGGCAACGTGCAGCTCGTCTGCACGCAACGCGTGAGCACGACGCCCAATCCGGTGTTCCGGCGCGTCCGGATCTCGGTGAGCATGCCCGGGCATGCCGGCGTCCTCGCGCAGATGGTGACGGTGGTCGCGAATGAAACCAGCCGTCCGCTCTGACGCGCCGATGCGACGCGCGTCCGCCCGCCCCGCCCGCGGCTTCACGCTGATCGAGCTGATGATCGCGATCGCGATCCTCGCGGTGGTCGCGATCCTCGCGTGGCGCGGGCTCGACCAGATCATGCGCGGCCGCGACAAGGTCGCCGCCGCGATGGAGGACGAGCGCGTCTTCGCGCAGATGTTCGACCAGATGCGCATCGACGCGCGGCTGGCCGCCACCGACGACGAGGCCGGCCAGCCGGCGATCGGCGTCGCCGGCAATACGCTGCAGATCGTTCGCGAACTCGAGGTACCGGGCGCCGCACCGCGGCTGCAGGTGGTCCGCTACCGGATCGCCGACGGGCGCGTCGTGCGCTACGCGTCGCCGCCGATCGACGACGCGAACCGACTGCGCGGCGTGCTGAAGGACAGCAGCGTCGACGGCTGGAGCTGGGTCGCGCTGATGCGCGGCGTCGGCGCGATCGACGCGAAGCTGTACGTGCCGCGCGTGGGCTGGACCACCAACCTGCAGACGGCCGACGACGCGCTCACGCAGAACAACGATGCGCTCAAGGTGCCGCAGCTCGGCAATGCACCGCCGGCGCGCGCGGTGACGGGGCTGCAGGTCAGCATCGGCGCGACGTCGCTGCGCGTGCCGGTCACGCGCATCTTCCTCGTCGGGGAATGACGATGCGCGCCCGCCCTCACCGCTCATTGCCTGTGCGCCGTGCCGCCGTGCGCGCGCCGGCGCGCGGCCGCCAGCGCGGCGCGGCGATCATCACCGCGCTGCTCGTCGTCGCGCTGTCGGCGATCCTGGTCTCGGGAATGCTGTGGCGCCAGCAGGTGCAGATCCGCCGCATCGAGAACCAGCGCGTGATCGCGCAGGCGCAGTGGATCGCGCGCGGCGCGCTCGACTGGACGCGGATGATCCTGCGCTCCGAAGGCGACACGGCGCCCGGCATCACCTATCTCGGCGGCATCTGGGGCGTGCCGATCGCGAAGACGAAGCTGTCCGACTTCCTCGGCCGGATCGGCGCGCCGAACGACACGAGCGGCGAAGACACCTACATCTCCGGCTCGATCGAGGATGCGCAGGCGAAGTTCAATCTGCGCAACCTCGTGGCGTCGCCGGCGCCCGGCGTGCTGCAGCTGAACGTCATGCAGGTGCAGGCGTTCCAGCGCCTGCTGACGACGCTCGGCTACGACGGCGCGCTGGCGAAGCGCATCGCGCTGCAGGTGCGCGCGGGCCTGCTGCATTCGGCGACGCGCTTCCAGATGCCGACGCTGCCCGGCAGCGGCACGGCGCCGCCCGTCACCGCGCCGGTGGCGTCCGATCAGCAGGGCGGCGGCGGCTTCACCGACGACCCCGGCATGAGCGACGGCGACCGCGGGCCCGCGCCGCTGATGATGACGGGCGTCGAGAGCTTGCTCGACGTCGATGGCGTGACGCCCGAGATGGTCGCGCGGCTGCGCCCGTTCGTCGCCGTGCTGCCGACCACGACGCCCGTGAACATGAACACCGCGCCGGCCGAAGTGATCGCCGCGCTGGTGCCGGGGATGAGCGTGTCGTCCGCGCAGGCGCTGGTGTCGCGCCGCGAAACCGTGTTTTTCCGTAACGTCGGCGACGTGCAGCTCGCGCTGCGCGGGGCCGGCGCGCCGCCGAACGTGACGATCGATTCGAACCTCGTCGACGTCAATTCGAGCTATTTCATCGTGCATGGCCGGATCCAGCACGAACGCGCGGAGGTCGACCGCACCTCGCTCGTGTATCGTGATCCGACCACGCACTCGACACGGGTCGTACGCATCCGCGACCAGCTATAACGACGCCATTCGGGAGAGGAGCTCTTGTGAGCACGTTGATTGTTTCTTTGCCGCCGCGCGAGCCCGCCGTGCCGTTGCAGGAATGGCAGTGGCCCGAGCTGCCGTTCACGCTCGTCGACAAGGCCGGCCATGTGCAGCGCGCCGGCCGCGCCGCGCTCGCGCTGCTGCCGCGCGCGAATGCGACGGTGCTGATCGTCGCCGCGCGCGACGTGCTGCTGCTGGCCGCGGCCGTGCCGCCGCTGAAGGGACCGAAGCTGCGCCAGGCGCTGCCCAACATCGTCGAGGATCAGCTGATCCAGGATCCGCTCGGCTGCCACATCGCGCTCGATCCGGACGCGCTGCCCGACGGGCGCCGCGTGCTGGCCGTCGTCGATCGCGCGTGGTTCCGCACGATCTGCGAAGCGTTCACGGCGGCGGGCCACCGGCACCTGAGCGCGGTGCCCGCGACCCGCTGCCTGCCGGCGCCACGAGCGGCTGCCGCGGCGGGCGGCAGTGAAGCCGACGCGGCAGCGGTCGCCGCGGAGGCCGTCGAGGAAGCGCCGGTTCGCCCGACCACGGTGGCGGCCGTGCTCGGGCTCGCGGCGGCGGTCGAACAGGTGCTCGTCGAGGCCGGCGCGCAACCGGCCGTGGCCGGTGCGCCGCGCCTTGAACTCGCGGTCGCGCGCGGTGCGCTCGGCGAAGGCTTCGCGGCGCCGGCGTCACGCGCGGCCGGCACGCTGGCCGCGCTCGCGGGCGGCGGCGACGTCGAACTGTACGAACTCGGCGAACCGGGCGCGGAACCGCGGCTGGCATCGGTCGGCCGCGCCGACGGCCCGCTGTTGCCGGGCGCCGCGCCGCTGGCATTCGACGCGTTCGCGCGGCGCGCGCTGACCGAGACGTTCGACCTGTGCCAGTTCGAGTTCGAGTCGCAGCCGTGGCGCTTCGACCGGGCGACGGTGAAGCGCCTGCGCGTGCCGCTCGCCCTCGCCGCGGTGACGCTCGGCGTCGCGGTGATCGGGATGAACCTGCACTGGTGGAAGCTGTCGCGCGAGCGCGATGCGCTGTCCGCGCAGATTACCGAGACGCTGCTGTCCGCGTTCCCGAAGACGACCACGGTGCTCGATCCACCCGCGCAGATGCAGCGCCAGCTCGACCAGTTGCGCCTCGCGGCCGGCGAGCTGTCGCCGAACGATTTCCTCGCGCTGTCGAGCGGGCTGTCGCGTTCGATGGGCGCGCTGCCGCTGAACGGCATCGCGTCGCTCGACTATCACGACCGGCGGCTCGACGTCGGCTTCAAGCCGGAGGTCAAGGTCGACCCCGATTTCACGCAGCGCCTCGCGCGCAACGGACTGTCCGGCGAAGTCGACAGCAACACGGGCAAATGGACCATCCGGAGCCGTTCATGAAGACGGAACAACTGAACCAGACGCTGACCCAGTTCTGGGGCGAGCGCTCGCCGCGCGAAAAGATGCTGCTCGGCTGGGGCGGCGCCGTGCTGGCGATCGCGATCGCCTACTCGGTGCTGTGGTCGCCCGCGCAGGAAGGCCGCGCGCGGATCCAGCGCGAGCTGCCGACGATGCGTCTCGAGCTTGCGCAGATGACCGCGCAGGCGAACGAGGCGAAGTCGCTGGCCGCCGCCGCGCAGGGCGTCGCGCCGACCGGCCTGGCGCTGAAGGACGCCCTGACCTCGTCGCTGTCCGACCACGGGCTGCAGGGGGCGCAGGTGCAGATCGTCGGCAACGGTGTGCAGATCCAGATGAAGAACGTGTCGTTCCCGGCGTGGACGCAGTGGCTCGACGATGCGCGCCGGCAATTCAAGGTGCAGGTCGGCGAGGCGCATGCGACCGCGCTGAAGGACGATGGCCAGGTCGACCTGACGGCCGTGATGCAACCGTCGACGCAGAAATGACGCAGTGGATGACGCAAGTGGCGGTCGGCCGATGAGGCCGTGGACGAAGCGGCTCGCCACCGCATTGCCGTGGGCACTGGCGGGCGGGCTCGCGACGGCGGTGACGCTCGTTGCGCTCGCGCCGGCCGCGTGGATCGCGCCGCAGTTCGCGCGCGCGACCGGCGGGCACGTGAATCTCGTCGATCCCGACGGGTCGCTTTGGCACGGCTCGGGCACGCTGATGCTGGCGCCGGGCGCCGACCAGAGCGCGGCGACGCTGCTGCCGGGCCGGGTCGAATGGGCCACGCGGTTCTGGCCGCTGCTGACCGGGCGCGTGCAGATGCGCATGCGGCAGACCGAGGCGATGCCCGATGCCGTCACGCTCGACGCGACGTGGCGCGGCGCGGTGCTGTCGGCGGGCACGATGGCCGTGCCCGCGTCGCTGCTCGCGGGGCTCGGCACGCCGTTCAACACGCTCGACCTGCAGGGCGACGTGCGGCTCGGCTGGACCGACTGGCGGCTGTTCGGCAACAACGCGTTCGGCCAGCTGACGGTGACGATCGACTCGATGAGTTCGCGCGTGTCGCGCGTGAAGCCGCTCGGTTCGTACCGCGCGGTGCTGCAGGCGAAGGGCGGCGGCGCCGATCTCGACCTGACGACGTCGCAGGGCCCGCTGTTCCTCGACGGGCACGGCAGCTTCGGCCCCGGCGAGGGCGCGTTTCGCGGCACCGCGCATGCGGCGCCCGAGCAGCAGGCGAACCTCGCGGGGCTGCTGAACCTGCTCGGCCACCCGATCGGCAACAACGCGGTGTCGCTGATCTTCGGCGACGCGCAGCGCTGACGCGCGCGCCGCCCTTCCCGACTTACTTCTGAGCGAGCGGCGCGGCTGCCGCGGGCGTGGCCGCACCGGCAGCCGGCACGGGCGCCGGCGCAGCCATGCCGCCGTTCTCGCGCGCCATCTCCGACACGTTCCAGCCGCCGCCGAGCGCCTTCACGAGCCCGACCGACGACACCATCCGCTGCCCCGCGATCGTCGCGAGCTTCTGCTGCGCGGTGAACGCGGTGGTCTGCGCGGTCAGCACGTTCAGGTACGCGACCGTGCCGGCCTTGTACTGGTTCGTGACGATCGCGAGCGCGTGCTCGGCGCTGTCGACGGCCTGCCGCTGCACGTCGACCTCCTGCGCGAGGATGCGCTGCGACGCGAGGTTGTCCTCGACGTCCTGGAACGCCGACAGCACCGTCTGCCGGTACGTCGCGACGTCCTGGTCGTAGGTCGCGCGCGCCGCTTCGGTCTGCGCGGCGCGCAGGCCCGCATCGAACAGCGTCGCGGCGAGCTGCGGGCCGACCGTCCAGAAGCGGGCCGGCAGCGTAAACAGCTGCGACCACACCGAGCTCTGGAAGCCGCCGCTCGCCGAGAGCGTGAGCGTCGGGAAGAACGCCGCGATCGCCACGCCGATCTGTTCGTTGGCCGCTGCCGCGCGCCGTTCGGCGCCCGCGATGTCGGGCCGCCGCTCGAGCAGCGTCGACGGCACGTCCACCGGCGTGACGGGCGGCACCGCGGTGAGCGGCGCCGGCGGCAGCGAGAACGTCGAAGCCGGCTGGCCGACCAGCGTCGCGATCGCATGCTCGTACTGCGCGCGCGCGACGCCGTTGTCGATCGCCGAAGCCTGCGCGCTCTGCAGCTGGGTTTGCGCCTGGATCACGTCCGCGCGGGCCGCGACGCCTTGCGCATACTGGTTTTCGGTGAGTTTCAGCGACTGCTCGTACGACTTCACGGTGTCGTCGAGCAGCTTCTGCAGCAGATCGGCGGTGCGCAGCTGGTAGTACGTCTGCGCGAGCGTCGCCTGCGCGGACAGCCGCGCGTTCGCGAGATCGGCGGCGGCAGCGGCTTCGCCCGCCCGCTGCGCGCTGACGGTGCGGCTCACCTTGCCCCACAGATCCGGCTCCCACGATGCGTCGAGGCCGAGGCTGTAGTTCGTGCCGATCGGGCCGCCGTTGCTGCCGCTGCTCGCAGCCGCCGCCGACACCGCGGAGCGCGAGCGTGTGCCCGAGCCGGTGAAGCCGACGGTCGGGAAATACGCGGCGCGGGCTTCGGTGACGAGCGCGCGCGCCTGGCGGTACGCGGCCGCGTATTGCGCGACGGTCTGGTTCGACGTGTTGAGCTGGTCCATCAGCGACGCGAGCTGCGGATCGTCGTAGACGCTCCACCATGCGCCGCGATCGGTCCGGTCGGCCGGCTGCGCGACCTTCCAGCCGGCGGGGGCTTCCTTGAACGCGGCGGGGATCGACGTGTCGGGGCGATGATAGTCGGGCCCGACGGCGCAGCCGGCGAGCAGCACGGCCGTCGCGACAGCAACGGCGGCGCTCAGCGGGCGCGCGGCGCGCGGGAAGGAGGCGTACGGCATCGTGGTTTTCCTGTCTGGGCGCAACGGCCGGCGGGCGGCGTTGCGCGATGCGGTCGTCATGCCGCTGGCGGACAAATGGTAACTGACGGCGGGGAAGCTGCGCAGCCCTAAGGGTACGGTGCGCGACGACAGGAATGTGTTACCGGCGCGGCCGGCCGGGTTACCGCGCATTACGGCGCCTTGCGGCGCCGAAAGGGGTGCAGGCCGGACGCGGGGCGGACCGCCTCGGCCGCTCGGCCGGGCGGTGTCAGTGGCAGCGGGCGGGCAGCGGGACGGGGTCGGCGGCGGCCGGCCATGACGACGGCTCCGTTGCCGCCGGCTGGCCCGTGCCGCGTGCGCCGGCCTTCGCGTTGCGCTGCCGGCGATGATCGAACCATGCGAACCCGAGCGCCGCGAGCGAGCCGCCCGGCACGACCAGCATCGTCACGTACAACGCGATCTTCCAGCCGCGGTGCGGCCCGGAAAACACATGATGAGCGGTATCGGTCAGGTTGCGGCGCAGCGCGCCGGCGGCATTTTTCAGGAACAGCATCGCGAACATCCTCGGGTGCCCGCCAGCGCGGGCGAATCGGTCAGAACATAGTCTCCGGCAGTGCAACATGCACGTCGTAACTGGTTGCCTTAAATAATATTGACTAAGCAATCAATTTTCAAGATACTGGGCGCGTCTTAATCTGAAACGCACTGTTGCTGCGCGCGCAATCGTATGACCGGCGGCCTCTACGATCCCGAGAACATCGCGCTGGAAACGAGCCTCGGCTATTACCTGTCGAAGGCCAAGCAGGCGCTCGTCGAGCGGATGGACCGTGCGCTCGAGCCGCTCGACCTCACCGCGCAACAGATCGGTGTGATCCTGCTGCTGTCGCGCGGCTACGCGCGTACGCCGTTCGAGCTGTCCCGCAAGATGGCGTACGACAGCGGCTCGATGACGCGGATGCTCGACCGGCTCGAACGCAAGGGGCTGATCGCGCGTTCGCGCAGCGAGCAGGATCGCCGGATGATCGAGCTGACGCTGACCGAACGCGGCACCGACGCGGCCCGTGCGCTGCCGTCGCTGATCGCGACCGCGCTCAACGCGCAGCTCGACGGTTTCTCGGCCGACGAACTCGCGACGCTGACCGGCCTGCTGCAGCGCTTCATCGCCAACGGGCCCGGCACCGCCGGTTGCCCGAAGCCGGACGAAGCGGATCGTTGAGGCGCGCGGAGGCCCCATGTCCAAGTTAAGCGTCCGCTTATTTATCTGTCTGGGCAGAAGATGACAGGGCACGCGCTCCGCTTTTTCCCTTATCCATTCCACCCGGCCGGGCTGCGCTGCGGCGCACACCCGTGCGTTGTGCCGGCGCGTCGCGCGCGCCGCGTCTAGGAGATTCCGATGTCCGCCACCCCGGCATCCGCCGCCTCCCCCGCCGCCCAACCCGCGCCGCTGTCCGGCGGCGCCCTCGCGCTGCTCACCGTCGGGCTCGCGCTCGGCACCTTCATGGAGGTGCTCGACACATCGATCGCGAACGTCGCGGTGCCGACCATCTCCGGCAGTCTCGGCGTCGCGACGAGCGAAGGCACCTGGGTGATCTCGTCGTACTCGGTCGCGTCCGCGATCGCGGTGCCGCTCACCGGCTGGCTCGCGCGGCGCGTCGGCGAGGTGCGCCTGTTCACGCTGTCGGTGCTCGCGTTCACGGTCGCGTCGGCGCTGTGCGGCCTCGCGAACAACTTCGAGACGCTGATCGCATTCCGGCTGCTGCAGGGCCTCGTGTCGGGGCCGATGGTGCCGCTGTCGCAGACGATCCTGATGCGGAGCTACCCGCCCGCGAAGCGCGGGCTCGCGCTCGGGCTATGGGCGATGACGGTGATCGTCGCGCCGATCTTCGGCCCGCTGCTGGGCGGCTGGATCAGCGACAACTACACGTGGCCGTGGATCTTCTACATCAACCTGCCGATCGGCGTGTTCTCGGCGACCTGCGCGTTTTTCCTGCTGCGCGGCCGCGAGACGAAGACGTCGAAGCAGCGGATCGACGCGGTCGGCCTCGCGCTGCTCGTGATCGGCGTGTCGTGCCTGCAGATGATGCTCGACCTCGGCAAGGACCGCGACTGGTTCAATTCGTCGTTCATCGTCGCGCTCGCGCTGATCGCGGTCGTGTCGCTCGCGTTCATGCTGGTGTGGGAAGCGACCGAAAAGGAACCGGTGGTCGACCTGTCGCTGTTCAAGGATCGCAACTTCGCGCTCGGCGCGCTGATCATCTCGTTCGGCTTCATGGCGTTCTTCGGCTCGGTCGTGATCTTCCCGCTGTGGCTGCAGACGGTGATGGGCTACACCGCCGGCAAGGCCGGCCTGGCGACCGCGCCGGTCGGGCTGCTCGCGCTCGTGCTGTCGCCGCTGATCGGGCGCAACATGCACCGGCTCGACCTGCGGATGGTCGCGAGCTTTGCGTTCTGCGTGTTCGCGGGCGTATCGATCTGGAACTCGACGTTTACGCTCGACGTGCCGTTCAGCCACGTGATCCTGCCGCGGCTCGTGCAGGGGATCGGCGTCGCGTGCTTCTTCGTGCCGATGACGACCATCACGCTGTCGAGCATCCCCGACGAGCGGCTCGCGAGCGCGTCGGGGCTGTCGAACTTCCTGCGCACGCTGTCGGGCGCGATCGGCACCGCGGCCAGTTCGACGTTCTGGGAGAACGACGCGATCTACCACCACGCGCGGCTGTCGGAATCGGTGAGCGTGTATGCGCAAAGCACGACCGACTACCAGGGCGCGCTGTCGCAGCTCGGCGTCGTCGGCCAGACCGCCAACGCGCAGCTCAACCAGATCGTCACGCAGCAGGGCTTCATGATGGCGACCAACGACTTTTTCCTGCTGTCGGCGTTCATGTTCGGCGCGCTCGCGGTGCTCGTATGGATCACGAAGCCGAAGAAGGGCGCGGGGCCGGCGATGGGGCATTGAAATCGGCAGGGCTGACGGCTGCCGCACACAGCGGAAGGGCTGGTCTTGCTTGCTCCCCTTGATTGAACCAAGCAAGCCAATTACTTGAACTTGGTTCAATTGGAGGGGGCGATGCATGCCTACAGCGTGCACGACGCGAAGACGAACCTGTCGCGTTTGATCGACGAAGCCGTTCATGCCGGCAAGCCGTTCGTGATCGCGAAAGCCGGCAAGCCACTCGTCAAGGTGGTCCCGATCGATACGCCGGATCCCGTCCGGCCGATCCGGATCGGTTTCATGAAGGGGTAGATCCGTGTCCCGGACGATTTCGACACCATGGGCAGCGACGAAATCGGCAAGCTGTTCGAGGGTGACGCATGAACTTGCTGCTCGATACACGTCTGCTTCTTCGGGCGGCAGCCGGTGCGGCCGAGCTGCCCGCCCGCGCCGGTGCACTCATCGAGGATCCCGCCTGTCCGCCGCTTTTCGGCGTTGCGAGCCTTTGAGAGATCGTCATCAAGCGTGGACTGGATCGCGACGCTTTCCAGGTGGACACAAACGTGTTCCGTCGCAATCTCCTCGATGTCGGCGACGTGGAATTGCCGATCACGAGCGCACACGCACTGGCGGTCGAACAACTGCCGTCGATCCGCCGCGACCCGTTTGACCGTCTGCTGGTCGCGCAGGCGATCTCGGAAGGCATTGCGCTGCTCGCGCACGACCATACCGTCGCCCGCTATCCGGGGCCGATCCAGCACGTCTGATTGCACCGGGCATCGCCCGGGCGTCACTCCCTCGCCCGCAACCCGCCGAACGCCAGATCGTCGCCGGGCGCGATCGGCAGCGTCGCTCGCGCCACGTCCAGCCACGCGCGCGCCGCGTGCGACAGGTAGCCCTTCTTCAGCCAGCCGAGCGCGATCGCCCACGTGATTTCCGGCTCGACGATCGGCCGGCAGGTGAACTGGCCGGCGTCGAGCCGCCGGCAATACGGTTCGGGCAGCAGCGCAATGCCGACGCCTGCATGCACGAGCGCGGCCATGAAATCCCAGTGGCCGCTGCGGCTGACGATCGACGGCGTGAAACCGGCCAGCCGGCACGCGTCGAGCACCGCGTCGTGCAGCGCCAGGCTTTCCGCATAGAACACGAACGACTCGCGCGCGAGATCCGCGAGCGGCACGGCCGCGTGATCCTCCCAGCGCGACTCGCGCGGGGCGACCAGCCACAGCGGCGCGCGCACCATCGGCAGCCGCTCGAACGTGCCGGGATCGACCGGCTCCAGCAGCCCGCCGAGCTCCAGCTCGCCCGACGTCAGCGCCGCCTCGATCATCCGCGCGCCCTGCTCGAACAGCTTCAGCTCGATGTTCGGGTAGCGCTGCTTGTACGCGGCGATGATCGGCGTGAACAGCGATCCGCCGAGCGGCGGGATGCCGATCGTCAGCTCGCCGCGCCCGAGCGTGCCGAGATCGTTCAGCTCCGACTGCAGTTGCGCCTGCGCGGCGAGCACGTCCTGACCGCGCTGGAACACGATCCGCCCCGCGTCGGTCAGCACCATCTGCCGGCCGTCGCGCAGCAGCAGCGGCGAGCCGATCTCGTCCTCGAGCGCCTTCACCATCTTGCTGATGGTCGGCTGGGTCACGAACAGCCGGTCGGCCGCCGCGGTGAAGCTCTGCTGACGGACCACCTCGACGAAGTACCGCAGCGCGCGCAATTCCATCGATCACTCCCCAGATTGGTGCGACACGCACCAGTGAATTCCGAATTGGAATAACAAGGATAGAGACAAGTCATTTTATTTATGGTTAGGGGAAACCCTATACTCACACCATCGACGCAATATCTGTATGGAGCCCGCCATGACCAAGCCGACCACCACTGCCGCCGCCCGCCCCGCCGCTTCCGGCAGCATGGCGCGCACGGGCCGGATCGCGCTGCAGTCCGCCGCGCTCGGTGCGCTGTGGCTGGCGGTCGACTGGGCCGTGCGCAAGGTCGGGCTGCCGATCCCGTCCGGCGTGATCGGCCTCGCGGTGCTCCTCGTGCTGCTGTTCTCGGGCCGTGTCGCGCCCGCCTGGGTGAAGGACGGCGCGAACTGGCTGCTGTCCGACATGCTGCTGTTCTTCGTGCCGGCCGCCGTCGCGGCCGTGCAGTACGGCGGGCTGTTCCGCGAGGACGGCTGGCGCATCGCGCTGGTGATGCTGGCCGGCACCGCGTTCGTGATGGTCGCGGTGGCCGTCGCGGTCGACCTCGCCGCGAAGCTCGAGCGCCGGCTCGCCGCGCAGCGCGTGTTCGCCGAACGCCGCCGCGCGCGCCTGAGCGCCGTGTCGGCCCACTGAGCCGGAGCCGACCATGCTCGCCGCCCTGTCCAGCCTGTTCGCCGACCAGGCGAACACCGCGATCTCGTTCGGCTGCTTCGTGCTGACGATCGTGCTGTATTTCGCGTCGAAGCGGCTCTATGCGTACAAGAAAACGCTGCTGTTCTCGCCGCTCGTGTTCGTGCCGGGCGTGCTGGTGCTGCTCGTCCTGCTGACCGGCATCCCGTATTCGGTCTACTTCCGCGACACGCGCTGGCTGATGTGGCTGCTCGGCCCGGCGACCATCGCGTTCGCGGTGCCGATCTACGACTATCGGGACCTGATCCGCCGCCACTGGCTGTCGCTGTCGGTGGGCGTCGCGGTCGGGATCGGCGCCGGCGTGTGCGGGTCGCTGCTGCTCGCGAAGCTGCTGCACCTGTCGCCCGAGCTGCAGCGCTCGCTGATGACGCGCTCGGTGTCGACGCCGTTCGCGCTCGCCGTATCGGACAAGATCCACGCGCCGAAGGACCTCACCGCGCTGTTCGTGATCGCGACCGGCATCATCGGGATGCTGCTCGGCGAGATCGTGCTCGCGCTCGTGCCGATGCGCACGCGGCTCGCGCGCGGCGCGCTGTTCGGCGCGGCCGCCCACGGCGTGGGCACCGCGAAGGCGCGCGAGATCGGCAGCGAGGAAGGCGTCGTGTCGAGCCTCACGATGATGATCGCGGGCGTCGCGATGGTGCTGATCGCGCCCCTCCTGACGCTGCTGCCGATCTGACCGTCCGCGGCGGGCGGCCGCCGCCCGCCGTGATCTGGTTCGCGAGCGCGCGGATCGCGTCCGCGGGCGCCTGCTTGTCGGCGGCGCGCGCCCGGTAGGCGCGCGCGATGTCCGCAT